>NZ_JBWKOO010000014.1:16146-128806 GCF_059416125.1 Stenotrophomonas sp. GW821-FHT09E08 | reverse complement strand
GTTGGGCAGGACGCCCAACCCCGGTCTTGCCGTGTGCGCAGGACAGCGCACACGAGCAAGGCGCCATCGAGCCCCCAGGGGTGAGGGCGCTTTGCTTGCGAAGCACTGCTTCGCAAGCGCCCGAACGCACAGCCGCCAGCGGCTGGGCCGGACCCCGGAGGGGGATTCACGGCGTGTCCTGCCAACCCACACCGCCCCGCCCAACCCACAGAAACCCAGAGCCGCTTTGGCTTTGGCTTTGGCTTTGGCTTTGGCTTTGGCTTTGGCTTCTGCCCGCCGCAGGCGGACCACCGCGCGTCAGCGCGGCGCCTCCACATCCAACCCGATCGGGCAGCTCACGCCGGTACCGCCAATGCCGCAGTAGCCGTTCGGGTTCTTGGCCAGGTACTGCTGGTGATAGTCCTCGGCGTAGTAGTACGTCGGTGCCGGATACACGATCTCGGTGGTGATCGGGCCATACCCCGCTGCAGCCAGCTGCGCCTGGTAGGCCTCGCCACTGGCCAGCGCCGCGGCGTACTGGGCCTCGTCGGTGGCGTGGATCGCCGAACGGTACTGGGTGCCGGTGTCGTTGCCCTGGCGCATGCCCTGGGTCGGGTCGTGGCTCTCCCAGAACAGCTGCAGCAGGCGCTCCAGGCTGACAACCGCCGGGTCAAACACCACCTGCACCACCTCGGTGTGGCCGGTCAGGCCCGAGCAGACCTCTTCGTAGGTCGGGTTCGGGGTGATGCCACCGGCATAGCCCACGGAGGTGCTGTACACGCCCGGTTCGGTCCAGAACTTGCGCTCGGCGCCCCAGAAGCAGCCCAGCGCGAAACGGATCTGCTGCAGGCCGGCAAAACGGTCCTTCAGCGGATGGCTGTTCACGAAGTGCTGGTTGCTGTGCAGCGGCAACGGCTGCTCTCGGCCCGGCAGCGCCTCTTCCGCGCGCGGCAGGCGCTGCTTGAAGGCGCCGATGCCAAGGATGCCCTGTCCGATTCCCAACATGATGCGCTCCTACGCCGGAAGGCCGGCAATGTCGTCTGCATCTGAAATGGGGTCGTCCGGGGCGTGGCCCAAGTCCAGCGCGGCCACGATGTCCTCGGCCTGCGGCCGTGCCGCATCAGGGATGCCCACCCGCAGCACGCCGAACAGCGGCAGCTCGCCCATGCCGCCCAGCAACGACTCGCCGAACACAAAGGCCGGGATGCCGGCATCCTCCAGCGCGTGCTTGACCAGGTGGGCGTCGAACAGGTTGTCGGCCTTGTACACGATGTGCATGCGGCGGCTCCGTGGGACAGGATTCCAGCATACGCCCGGGGGCTGAATGGTGGTGGTGACGGCCCATGACCGTTCTGCCGGCCAGCGGCCGGCACTACCCATCTGTACGTCGATCCACATTTCGCCGGCCGCTGGCCGGCAACCCCGATCGCCACCGGGCAGCCCCGCCCCTTACGCGCTAAACTGTTGGTCTTTCTGCCTTTCTCTTCGCCGACTCATGTCCGAGCACACCCCCGCCAGCCCCGAGACCCCCGCCGACAGCCACGAAAAGCGCGATTTCATCCGCCAGATCGTGCGCGAGGACCTGGCCAGCGGAAAGCACCAGGCGATCAAGACCCGCTTCCCGCCAGAGCCCAACGGCTACCTGCACATCGGCCATGCCAAGTCGATCTGCCTGAACTTCGGCATCGCCGGCGAGTTCAGCGGCGTCTGCAACCTGCGCTTCGACGACACCAACCCGGCCAAGGAAGATCCGGAATACGTGGCCGCGATCCAGGACGACGTGCGCTGGCTGGGCTTCGAGTGGAACGAGCTGCGCCACGCCTCGGACTACTTCCAGACCTATTACCTGGCCGCCGAGAAGCTGATCGCCGACGGCAAGGCCTATGTCTGCGACCTGTCGGCCGAGGAAGTGCGCGCCTACCGCGGCACCCTGACCGAGCCGGGCCGCCCGTCGCCGTGGCGCGACCGCAGCGTCGAGGAAAACCTCGATCTGTTCCGTCGCATGCGTGCCGGCGAGTTCCCCGATGGCGCGCGCACCGTGCGCGCGAAGATCGACATGGCCAGCGGGAACATCAACCTGCGCGATCCGGCCCTCTACCGCATCAAGCACGTCGAGCACCAGAACACCGGCAACGTGTGGCCGATCTACCCGATGTACGACTTCGCGCACGCGCTGGGCGATTCGATCGAGGGCATCACCCACTCGCTGTGCACGCTGGAATTCGAAGACCACCGCCCGCTGTACGACTGGTGCGTGGACAACGTCGATTTCGCCCATGACGACGCGCTGACCCAGCCGCTGGTCGACGCCGGCCTGCCGCGCGAAGCGGCCAAGCCGCGCCAGATCGAGTTCTCGCGCCTGAACATCAACTACACGGTGATGAGCAAGCGCAAGCTGATGGCGCTGGTCACCGAACAGCTGGTGGACGGCTGGGAAGACCCGCGCATGCCGACCCTGCAGGGCCTGCGTCGCCGTGGTTATACCCCGGCCGCGATGCGCCTGTTCGCCGAGCGCGTGGGCATCAGCAAGCAGAATTCGCTGATCGACTTCAGCGTGCTGGAAGGCGCGCTGCGCGAAGACCTGGACAGCGCCGCACCGCGTCGCATGGCGGTGGTCGATCCGGTCAAGCTGGTACTGACCAACCTGCCGGAAGGCCATGAAGAGCAGCTGACCTTCAGCAACCACCCGAAGGACGAGAGCTTCGGCAGCCGCGAAGTGCCGTTCGCACGCGAGGTGTGGATCGACCGTGAGGACTTCGCCGAAGTGCCGCCGAAGGGCTGGAAGCGCCTGGTGCCGGGTGGCGAAGTGCGCCTGCGCGGCGCCGGCATCATCCGCTGCGACGAAGTGATCAAGGATACCGGCGGCACCATTACCGAGCTGCGCGGCTGGCTGGATCCGGAATCGCGTCCGGGCATGGAAGGCGCCAACCGCAAGGTCAAGGGAACCATCCATTGGGTCAGCGCCGTGCATGGCGTGCCGGCCGAGATCCGCCTGTACGACCGCCTGTTCTCGGTGCCGAACCCGGACGACGAATCGGAAGGCAAGACCTATCGCGACTACCTCAATCCGAAATCGCGCCACACTGTCACCGGCTATGTCGAGCCGGCCGCAGCCAGCGCCGCGCCGGAGCAGTCGTTCCAGTTCGAACGCACCGGCTACTTCGTCGCCGACCGCCGCGACCACACCGAAGCCAAGCCGGTGTTCAACCGCAGCGTGACCCTGCGCGACACCTGGTCGGCCTGAGGACCCGAGCGGGCGCCAGCACGGCGCCCGCACGCCCCCGACGATGATCACCGCCCTGTCCGCCCTGCTCTGGTTCATTTCGCAGCATCCGCTGCTGACGTTCTTTGCAGCGATGGTGCTGGCCGGGCTGGTCTCGTGGTGGCGGCGCTTTCCGGGCTACGCCATCGTGGTGTTCCCGCTGGCGATGCTCAACATCTTCCTCGGCCACTTCCTCAACGCCGCCTTCCTCAACGTGGTGGGCGAGCGCGGTGAAGCGGTGATCGTCAAGGCCGAGGAAACCAGCTCTACGCTCAACGAGCAGTACATCTGGCGTTACGAAGCGGTGCTGCGCACGGCCGAGGGCCGCGATGTGGAAGTGGTGTTCCACACCAACACCGCCTCGCTGTGGCCGCTGGAGAACGCGATCCGCATCCCGGCACCCGACCAGCCATTCGTGGTGAAGTACACGGCGGGCTTCCCGCGCAACTTCGTCATCCTCACCAACGAATCACCGCACGGCATCGCCCAGGCCCGGGCCAGCGCGCGCGAGCGGGTGGAAGTGGCGGCACGCAAGCTGCATTTCAGCCCGGACAACGCCGATTTCCGCGCGGACTATCGCCGCGAACTGGAAGCCTGGCTGCGCGACCACGGCAACGACCCGCAGCAGCAGCCCGATGCGCAGCGATATCGCGCCGAACTCGACGCGCTCGAGCGCTAGTTCCAGGCCCTGCCTGGATGTTCCGCCCCATCCACAGGCCTGACATGACCACGACCTCCACTGATCTCCTCCCGCTGCTGCAGCAGGTGCTGCAGGGCGCCGGCATCGCCAGCCGCGCCGACGGTGGCGCGCTGCTGCTGGACAGCGGCCTGCGCCTGACCCCGCATGCGATGGCCGCGCAGGAGCGCGACAACGGCGGCTGGCAGACCTCCACCGTCATCGAGAGCCAGCATCCGGTGCTGTTCGCCGACGGCCTGTTCGAGTACCAGCACGCCAACGGTGCCGATGAGCAGGCATCGCTGCTGTCCGGCTTCCAGACCTGGGTGCGGGTGGACCTGGCGACGCTGCAGACCGCGATCGGCGCCGAAGACGCGCAGGGCCTGCCGATGATGGGCCTGACCTATCCAGCCAGCGACGACGGCGAAGAGCACCACCGCACTGTCGTACTGGGGCCGCTGGCGCACTACCGCGCGCAGGAGGTGGATGCATCCACCTGCGGCGAGGACGACCACGGCTCCTGCCCCTGCTGCCTGTTCACCCGCAGCATGGACGCCTTCGACGCGCTGCTGAAGGCGCGCCAGTTCCTCGCCATCCGCCTGTTCGCCTCACGCGATGCCGACGGCCTGTGCGAGGCCGATTGCCGGGTCAACGGCCACGACTTCGGCGCCGCTCTGCCCCTGCTGCGCACCTACGCCGCCAGCTGGCCGCAGGCCGGACTGGAGTTCCGCAAGCAGTACGTGGTGATCCGCACCGGCTCGCCGGGCTGACCCACCGCCACACCCGATACAGGCCGGTGCAGCTACACTGCGCGCCGGTTTCCCAAGCAACCGCACCTTCTTCCATCCCATTACGAGGCACCCCCGCGATGCTGTACGCGCAAGTCCACCTGACCCTTCCCGCCTGGATCCACGACCAGATCGACCTGGATCGTCGATATCCGGGCGATGAGGCCAAGGTCGCGCTGGCGATCGAGCTGTCGCGGTTGAACGTCGAGCACGCCAGTGGCGGCCCGTTCGGTGCCGTGGTGTTTGGCCCTGAAGACAAGGTCATCGCCGCCGGCGTGAACCGGGTCATGCCGCACTCGACCTCGCTGGCGCATGCCGAGAACATGGCCTACATGCTGGCCCAGCAGCGCCTGCAGACCCCGCGCCTGAACGCGGTGCTGTCGCCGGTCACCCTGGCCACCAGTTCGCAGCCGTGCTGCCAGTGCTACGGCGCCACCGTGTGGGCCGGCATCGACCGCCTGCTGATCGGTGCCAACTCGGCCGACGTCGAAGAACTGACCCCATTCGATGAAGGCCCGCTGCCGGCCGACTGGGTCGGCGAACTCAACAAGCGCGGCATCGAAGTGGTGCAGGGCCTGAACCGCGACGCCGCACGCAGTGTGCTGCGTGCCTATGGGGAAAGCGATGGCGCCCGTTACTGAAACCGGCATCGGCCTGCTGTGCCTGTGCCGGCAGGGCTTCGAGCCCGAGCTGGCCGGCGAGCTGCAGTTCCGCGCCGGTGAAGCCGGTTTCGCCGGTTATGCGCGCACCCAGCGCAATGACGGCTACGTGTTGTTCATGTGCGACGAAGCTGCCGCGCTGGCACCACGGCTGCGCTGGCGCGAACTGATCTTCGCGCGGCAGAAGCTGGTGGTGCTGGCCGAACTGCCGCAGCTGGACCCGGCTGATCGCATCACCCCGATGCTGGAGGTGCTGGCCGATGCGCCGCGCTTCGGCGACCTGTGGGTGGAGCACCCCGATTCGGACGCCGGCAAGCCGCTGTCCGGGCTGGCCCGCGCCTTCGGCAATGCGTTGCGCCCGGCGCTGCGCAAGGCCGGCAAGCTCACTGACAAGCCAAACAATCGCCTGCCGCGCCTGCATGTGGTATTTGTCGACGGCACCCATGCCTTCGTCTGCGTGGCCGACCCGGCCGACAGCGCACCGTGGGCATTGGGCATCCCGCGCCTGAAGCTGCTGCCCGAAGCGCCGTCGCGTTCGGCGTTGAAGCTGGACGAAGCGCTGCTGACCCTGCTGACCCCGGAAGAACGCGAGGCACTGGCCAAGCCCGGCATGCGCGCGGCTGACCTGGGCGCCGCGCCGGGCGGCTGGACCTGGGTGCTGACCCGCCAGCACATGCACGTGCTGAGCATCGACAACGGCCCGCTGCGCCAGCACGTGCTGGACACCGGCCTGGTCGAGCACCTGCGCGCCGACGGCTTCCACTGGCACCCGGAACAGCCGCTGGACTGGATGGTCTGCGACATGGTCGAGCAGCCGCGCCGCGTGGCCGAACGCATGGCTACCTGGTTCCGCGAAGGATGGTGCAGGCACGCGATCTTCAATCTGAAGCTGCCGATGAAGAAGCGCTGGGACGAAACCCGCTTGTGTTTGGATCTGTTCCAGGAGCAGGCCGGCAAGCCATTGGTGGTGCGTGCCAAGCAGCTGTATCACGACCGTGAGGAGATCACGGTGTTGGCCTCGCCGCTGCGGTGAGGCCATCGCGCCCGCCGGGCGTGGCCCGGCGCTACCGAGGAATGGCAATCATGCGATACCGCTCGATTCCGATACTGATCGCGCTGCTTGCAACGGCGCCGGCCATTGCACAGCAGTTGCCGCCCATGCCGGCGCAGAGCCAGCCGCTGGGTCCGACCGGCGGAGCGATCCGCCAGCAACCGCTGGATGCCGGCCGGGTCAGTGGCAGCGTCGAGATTGCAAGGCCGGCCGGCGAGGCACAGGTAACCGTGCGCTCGCTGGAGCCCAGCAGCGTGGTCGGCCAGTACCGCATCCACTTCGCTGCGCTGGATGTGAACAGCGATGGTTTCATCAGCCGCGAAGAAGCGCAGGCGAATCCGGCGCTGGCCGATGAGTTCAATGCGTTGGACGTGAAGCGTCGCGGCAAGCTGGACCGTGCCGATCTGGCCGGTTGGCTGGTTGATTGATTCACCGGCGCGATCTTCATCCACGCATGGCGTGGAGCTACTGGATCAACGGCGGTAGCGGAGCCCGCTTCTGGTAGGTGCCAACCTTGGTTGGCACATCCATCAGGCATCCTGGACCCAGATGAGGCGAGGCTGTTTCCAGCCTTGTGCCAACCAAAGTTGGCACCTACCAGAGCGGCGTTGGCACGTACCAGAGCAGCCTGTATTCCGATCAGACCCCGGCAGCGCGCTTCCAGAACGCCTGCACCAGCGGCGGCCATTTGCCGACGCAGCCCAGCGCGCGGCCGCGGGCCAGGGTCAGGTGCATCTCGTCGTTGGAGAACAGCCGATTGATCGCATCGAAACTGTAGGCGGCGATCTGGTTGTCACTGCGCCGTTCCCGTGCCCACCGCTGCAGGCGCTGCGGCGACAGCCGTGGCTGTCCGCGACGTTCGGCCGACGGCGCCAGCCACTGCTGCAAGGCGGCCACGTCGCGCAGGCCCAGGTTCACGCCCTGCCCGGCCAGGGGATGCACCACATGCGCGGCATCACCCAATGCCAGCACGCGGCCGGCCACGTAGTGACGGGCCAGCTGCCGACGCAGCGGGAACGCCGCACGCGCTGATGCCAGCCGCAGTTCGCCCAGGCGCGCGGCGAACGCACGCGTCAGTTCGCGGTTGAAGGCGTCCTCGTCCAGCGCCAGCACGCGCGCTGCTTCATCCTCGGGCAGAGTCCAGACAATCGAACTGCGACGCTCGGCCACCGGCAGCAGCGCCAGCGGCCCGGTCGGCAGGAAGCGCTGCCATGCGGTGGCCTGGTTCGGCAGTTCGCTGTCCACATAGGCCACCACGCCACGCTGGTGGTAGTCATGCCGCTCCACCTCGATCCCGGCCAGCTGGCGCAGGGTCGACTCGGCGCCATCGGCCGCCACTGCCAGCGCTGCTTCCAAGCGGCGACCGTCGTCCAGGCGCAGGCGAACACCGTCATCATCCTGTTCCAGCGCTTCCACCCGTGCCGGGCAATGCAGCTGCACGCCCGCCGCTGGCAGTGCCGCCCACAGGCGGTCCTGCAACAAGCCGTTCTCGACGATGTAGCCCAGCTCGCGACGACCGAAGCGGTCGGCATCGAACAACAGATCCTCACCGCCGGCGGCATCCCACACCTGCATGCGCCGGTAAGGCCAGGCGCGGGCCTGCGCGATCACCGGCCACACGCCCAGGCGGTTCAACAGTTGTACGTTGTCAGCGGCGAAGGCGAACACGCGCAGGTCCGGCTGGGCGGCCTGCCACGGTGCCGGTTCACGGCCTTCCACCAGCGCAACCGACAGGCCGGCATCGGCCAGCGCCAACGCACACGCGGCACCGACCACGCCACCACCAACGATGGCCACATCAAGACGCATGCGCCGGCTCATGCAGCTTCTCCGCGGCATAGGCGCGGCACGTCGCCACGGAAGCCCATCGCGCCACCGACCAGCATCGACTGCACCGACGCGCGTTGTGCGGCCACCAAGCCGAGGCTGCGCAGCGGCCGCATCAACGGTGCCGGGTTGCTGGTCAGGCGCGCCAGGCCACCGGAGAACGCCACCGTCTGCCGGCGGTCTTCCTCGCGGCGCGCGACATAGGCCTGCAGCAATGCATCACTGCCGGCATCCTCATGCGCATCCTCCAGCAGTTCGGCCAGGGTCAGCGCATCGCGCAGGCCCAGGTTGAAGCCCTGTGCACCCAACGGATGGATGGTCTGCGCGGCATTGCCGAGCAACACCGTACGCTCACCGGCCAGCGCGCGCGCCAGCACCTGTATGAGCGGATAGGCGCTGCGCGGGCCGGACTCGAGCAGGCGGCCGGCACGCCAGCCGATCGCGCTCTGCAGGCGTTGCAGCCAGGCGGCATCGTCCAGCGCCATTACTGCATCGGCCTGATCGCGCGCTACGCCGTGCACGGTGCCGAAGTGACGATCGCCACGCGGCAGCAGGGCAGTCGGGCCGGTATCGGTGAACCGCTCCCAGGCGGTGCCGTCCGGCGCGCGCTGGCTGCGCACGCGGGCCACGAACAGGGTCTGCTGGAAATCATGGCGGTCGACCTCGATGCCCAGCGCGCCACGCACGCCGCTGGTGGTGCCATCGGCCCCCACCACCAGACGTGCCAGCAGCACGCGCTCGCCGGCCTCGTCAGCCACCCGCACCTGGCGGTAGCCGTCGACCACGTCGCCCAGCCCCAGGAACCGCATCGGCCGGTAACGGCGCAGGCGCGGAAGTTCCAGAAGCCGCGCTTCCAGCGCCTGGCCGAAATCCCGCGCGACTACTACCTGGCCAAACCACGGCCTGTCGTAATCGGCCGCTTCGAGCTGTACCCGTCCGAAGTCGCCGGCACGGCTGACATGGATGCGGCGGATCGGGCCGGGGCCCATCGACAGCTTCTGCATCACCCCCAGCGCGGTCAGCGCATTGACGGTGGCGGCGGCGAAACTGAGGTTGCGCTGGTCGAACACCGCCGGCAGCTCACCTGCCGGGCTGGCCTCGAGCAGGCCCACGTCGCGGCCCAGGCGGTCCAGGGCAATGGCCAGGCTGGCGCCGACCAGCCCGCCACCGACGATCAGCACGTCATGTCGTTCACTCATGGGCTCATGATACGCGCTCACCCCCACTGCAAGCCCAATGCATCCCGCCTGCGCCAACCCGCGCGGCGGGCTAGAATGAAACCTGAATCCGCTCCGGGCCCGCTGCCATGTCCGACACCGCCAACCGCGCCTTCGTCCTGTCAGTACTCGTACTGCTGCTGGCGGCGACCCGCGTCAACCACTTCGCGGCGATTCCCGATGCCTCCTGGGCCGTGTTCTTCATCGGCGGCTTCTATCTGGCGCGCTGGACGCGCTGGGCGTTCCCGCTGCTGATGCTGTTCGCGGTGCTGGTCGACTGGATCGTGATCCGCAGCAGCGGCCTGGACTTCTGGCAGCACTACTGCGTGTCGCCGGGCTACTGGCTGCTGCTGCCGGCGTACTTCTCGCTGTGGGCTGGCGGGATGCTGCTGGGCCGCAACTACCAGAGCGCGCGCTGGTCGGTGCTGGCCAAGGGGGCGCTGCTGCTGGTCGCCTCGGTGGCGGTCTGCCACTTGTTGGCGCAGGGCGGCTTCTACTGGAGCAGCCGCAACGTGGCCGAGCCGACCCTGGCCGGCTGGGCACAGAACTACGCGCAGTGGTTCGGGCCCTACCTGCGTACCACGGCGATCTATGTGGCGCTGGCCGCCGCCCTGCAGCTGGCCGTGGAGCAGATGTTGAAGCTCCAGCAGGCCCGCCGCGACATCCGCCACTGAGCCGCACCATGGGTCATCGCCTCTCGCGCATCTACACCCGCACCGGCGACGACGGCAGCACCGGCCTCGGTGACGGCCAGCGTGTGGCCAAGGATGACGCCCGCGTTGCCTCCTACGGCACCGTCGACGAAGCCAATGCCGCGCTCGGCCTGCTGCTGGCCGCCCCGTTGCCCGAGGACGTGCGCGCGCTGGTCGTGCATCTGCAACACCAGCTTTTCGACCTCGGCGCCGAGCTGTGCATCCCCGGCCATGCTGCGATCCACGCCGCCGATGTCTCCGCGCTGGAGCAGCAGCTGGACCACTACAACGCCGGCCTGCCAATGCTGAAGGAGTTCATCCTGCCGGCCGGCGGCGAGGCCGCTGCACGCTGCCACCTGGCGCGCACCATCGTCCGCCGCGCCGAGCGCGAGACGGTCACCCTGGCCCGCCACGAGGCTGTGCGCAGCGAGGCGCTGCAGTATCTCAACCGGTTGTCGGACCTGCTGTTCGTGCTGGCCCGGGTGCTGGCCCGTGCCGATGGCCACGGCGAAGCGCTGTGGCAACCACAGCAGCGCCAGCGCTGAGTCGGCACGATGCTGGTCTATACCCATCCGTCCTGCCTGCTGCATGACCCCGGCCCCGGCCATCCCGAGTGCCCGCAACGCCTGCAGCATGTACTGGACGCACTCCACGCTGCCTTCCCCGGCCAGCTGGACTGGCGCGAGGCGCCGCCAGCCAAGTTCGGTGAACTGACCCGGGTCCACGACAGCGCCCTGCTCGACTTCGTGCTGCAGCCGCAGACCGCGCCGCTGCGCCAGCTGGATATGGACACCTGGACCTCGCCGGGTTCGGCCAGCGCCGCCGTGCACGCCGCCGGTGCCGGCGTGGCCGCGGTCGATGCGGTGATGCTGGGCGAGGACCCGCTGGCCTTCTGCGCGGTACGCCCGCCGGGCCACCACGCCACCAGCAGCACGGCGATGGGCTTCTGCCTGCTGAACAACATCGCCATCGCCGCCGCCTATGCCCGCGACCGCCATGGCCTGGAGCGGATCGCGGTGGTCGATTTCGACGTGCACCACGGCAACGGCACCCAGGACATCTTCCAGCACGACGCCCGCGTCTCTTACTACAGTACCCACCAGGCCGGGCTGTTCCCCAACTCGGGCCTGCGCCGCGACCGCGGCGCGGGCAACCTGATGAACATCCTGCTGCCGCCGGGCAGTGGCGGCTTCCGCTTCCGCAACGTCTGGGCCGACGAGATGCTGCCAGCCATCGACGACTTCCGCCCGCAGCTGCTGCTGATCTCGGCGGGCTTCGATGCCCACCTGCGTGATCCGCAGGCGGACCTGATGCTGGAGACCGACGATTTCGCCTGGATCACCCGTGAACTGCATGCGCTGGCACGCCGTCACGCCGCCGGCCGGGTGGTCTCGATGCTGGAGGGAGGCTACGACCTGCAGGCCCTGGCGGAGTGCAGCGTGGCCCATGTCCAGGCCATGATCACCCCCTCTGCGGGTGCCTCCGCCGGATGAACCCGAACCGGCAGCCTCCCGCGCCCTTCATTGCCCCTATGCAAGGGATGGGGCAAGCTACCGTCCGTTTTCGCCCGAATCCGAACCGCGTGCGCCGAGCCCTCCGCCTGCTTCCCCTGCCTCTGAGCATCGCCATCAGCCTGCCGGCGATGGCCGATGATAAGCCGCTCAACTGGGGCCTGTGCCCGGCCACCGACGTCATTCCCGCGTTCACCGACGCCCCCACTCCGGTCCCCGCCCAGGACAAGGCTGCCGCCGCGGCCGCCCGCGAGAACCAGCCGACCGACATCGAAGGCGACCAGCTGCTGGGCACCACCACCGTGCCGCAGTACGAGGGCAACGTGGCGCTGCGCCGGGGTGACCAGTTCGTCGGGACCGACAAGCTCAGCTTCGACACCGAGACCGGCAACTACATCGCCGACGGCAATGTCCGCTACCAGGACGGGTCGATCCGGATGGTCGCCAAGCGCGCCGAAGGCAACCAGGAAAGCGACACCCACAAGATCTCCGACATCAAGTACCAGCTGGTGTCGCGCCGGGGCAACGGCGATGCCGAATCGGTCGACCTGCAGGGCGCGGTCGGCCAGATGCACCGCTCGACCTACACCACCTGCGACCCGTCGCAGCCGGTGTGGAAGCTGTCGGCGCCGCAGATCGAGGTGGACAACGACGAAGGCTTCGGCACGGCCCGCAACGCCGTACTGCGCATCGGCAAGGTGCCGGTGCTGTGGGCGCCCTACTTCAAGTTCCCGATCGATGACCGCCGCAAGACCGGCCTTCTGTTCCCGCAGCTGGGCATGTCCGGCCGCAACGGTGTCGACTACGCGCAGCCGATCTACTTCAATCTGGCGCCGAACTACGACGACACCCTGACCCCGCGCTACATGAGCCGGCGCGGCCTGCTGCTCGACAACGAGTTCCGCTACCTCTACAACGGCGGCCGTGGCGAGGTGCTGACCAGCTACATGCCCAACGACAAGCTCCGCGACCGCGACCGCGGCCGGGTCATGTTCGACGGCTACCACAACGTGAACAGCCACTGGCAGGCCCGCGCCAACCTGGCCTGGGTCAGCGACGAGCGCTATGTCGAGGACTTCGCCAATCGCCTGGTGGGCGTGACCGCCTCCAACCTGCAGAGCACCATCGGCCTGTACGGCACCGGCCAGAACTGGACGGCCGGCATCATGGCCGACCGCTGGCAGCTGACCGACTACACGCTCAACGAAAGCGCCCTGCCGTACAACCGCCAACCGCGCCTGTTCTTCAACTGGAACAAGCCGGTGCTGCCGTGGCTGGAGACCGGCGTCTACACCGAAGCCGTGCGCTTCACCCACGACGACATCAACTTCAAGTACGACACCAGTGCCGGCACCGACCTGCAGTACACCCGCACAGGTCAGGTCCAGCGCATGTACGGTGGTTCGCGCCTGGACGTGAAGCCCTACGTGTCATTCCCGATCAGCGGCGCAGCCTGGTACGTGACCCCGACCCTGGCCTACCGCTACACCGGTTATGAGCTGGATCGCGGCCTTGCCGACAGTGTCCGTCGTACCGTGCTGAGCTCGCAGGGCATCGACCCGAACACAGCCACGCCCGAGCAGCTGCGCGGCAACACCTCGCCCAGCCGCAGCCTGCCGATCGGCAGCATCGACGCCGGCCTGTTCTTCGATCGCGAGACATCGATCGGTGGCAAGTCTTTCCTGCAGACCCTGGAGCCGCGCCTGTTCTACCTGCGCACGCCCTACCGCAACCAGGACGAGCTGCCGATCTTCGATACCCGCGACTTCACCTTCAGCTGGGGCCAGCTGTTCCGCGACTCGCGCTATACCGGCGCCGACCGCCAGAACGATGCCAACCAGCTGACCCTGGCGCTGGGCACCCGCTTCATCGACCAGACCACCGGCAAGGAACGCTTCTCGGCCGCGATCGGCCAGATCCAGTACTTCGATGAATCGCGGGTCAGCACCACGCCGGGCGGGGCGCCGGTGGAGAAGGGCAAGTCGGCCTGGATCGCCGACGGCAACTACATGATCAACGACCGCTGGACGCTGGGTGCCACCTACCAGTGGGACCCGAAGTACAAGCGCGAGGACCTGGCCAGCGTCCGCGCCCGCTACCTGATGCCCAACGACGGCGTGGTCAACCTGAGCTACCGCTATCGCATCAATGCGGGCGCCCCGGCGACCGCCAACAAGCATGACCGGACCCTGCTGGAGCAGGCCGACCTGTCGTTCCTGTACCCGCTGAATGCGCGGTGGAGCCTGGTCGGCCGCTATTACTACTCGCTGCAGGACAAGGAACCGCTGGAAATCATCGCCGGCGTGCAGTGGGACAGCTGCTGCCTGGCCGTGCGCGCGGTGGCCCGTCGCTACGTGCGCAACCGCGAAGGCGACATGAACAACTCCATCCAGCTCGAGTTCGTGCTCAAGGGCTTGAGCTCCATCGGCCAGGACACGGACCGCACTCTGCGCCGTGCTATCCTCGGCTATAACCGCGACGACCTCTATCTCGTGCCGCCCAGCAACACCGGAGTGACCCGCGATGACTACGATCCGAATCTGATCCCATGACCAAGCGCTTCCCCGTTCTTCTCGCCTCGCTGCTGGCGGTGTCCAGCGTGTCCGCCCCCCTGCAGGTGCTTGCCCAGGAGGCGCAGCCGCTTGACCGCATCGCCGCCGTCGTCGATGAAGACGTGATCCTGCAGAGCGAACTCCAGCGTGCGATCGCCAACATCAAGGCGCAGTACGTCGGCCGTGAGGCCCAGCTGCCGCCGGAAGACGTGCTCAGCCGCCAGGTGCTTGAGCGCCTGGTGCTGGTCAAGCTGCAGGTGGCCCGCGCCCAGGGCAGCGGCATCCGGGTCAGCGACCAGGAGCTGAACCAGGCGATGAATGCCATCGCCCAGCAGAACGGTTCGAACCTGGACGCGCTGCGCCAGCGCCTGGCCCAGGACGGCATTGATTTCGCCGATTTCCGCGCCTCGGTGCGTGATGAGATCACCGTGCAGCGCCTGCGCCAGAGCTTCGCGCAGAGCCGCATCAGCGTCAGCGAGGGTGAAGTCGATGCCGCGCTGAAGCAGCAGGCCACGGTCGGCAACCAGTACCACCTGGCGCACATCCTGATCGCGGTGCCCGACGGTGCCAACGCCGACCAGATCGCCACCGGCCAGAAGAAGGCCGACGGCGTGAAGGCCCTGCTGGACAAGGGCGAGCTGGACTTCAATGCGGCTGCGGTGCGCTATTCGGACAGCCCCAACGCGCTGGAAGGCGGCGACCTGGGCTGGCGCAGCCTGGATGAAATCCCGGCCGCATTCGCACAGACGATGTCAAAGATGAAGGCCGGTGAAGTGGTCGGCCCGATCCGTGGCCCCAGCGGCTTCCAGCTGCTGAAGCTGGTGGAAGTGCGCGATGCCAGCGCCGCCGGTGCGGGTGAACATACGGTCACCGAATACCACGGCCGCCACATCCTGGTGCGCGTGGACGATCACCAGACCGACGCCGCTGCCAAGGCCAAGATCGATACCCTGCGCGCCCGCATTGCCGGTGGCGCCGAGTTCGAGGCCGTGGCCAGGGAGTCCTCCGAGGACAACAACACCAAGGGCCAGGGCGGTGATCTGGGCTGGTTCCCGGCCGATGCGTTCGGCCCGGCTTTCGGCCAGCAGGTGGAAGGCGTGCAGGATGGCGGCATCAGCCAGCCGTTCCGCACCGATGCGGGCTGGCACATCGTGCAGCGCGTGGCCACCCGCCAGACCGACGTGACCACCGACAACCAGCGTGCCCAGGTCCGCGAGACCATCGGCCGCCGCAAGCTGGAAGACGAGTACAACCGCTTCCTGCAGGAACTGCGTGGCGAAGCCTACGTCAGCTTCCGCAGCGGCGACCGCGCGGAAAATACCGCGACCCCGCCGCAGTCCTGACCGATGCGCCCCGAGCTCGCTCTGGTACCGGGCGAGCCCGCCGGGATCGGCCCGGAGCTGTGCGTCCGCCTTGTCCAGCAGCTGCGTGAAGATTGTCGGCTGCTGGCCTTCGCCGACCCGGACACCCTGCGCGCGGCCGCTGCCGCGCTGAATCTGCCGCTGCAGCTGCTGCCCGAAGACGCCGAAGCACGCGTCCCCGGCGATCTGCGCCTGCGCACCGTCCCCAATGCCGTAACCAGCCATTTCGGCCAAGCCGATCCGGCCAATGCCGGCGCGGTCATCAGCGCCCTGCTCGGTGCCGGCCAGGCCTGCCTGTCCGGCGAGCTGCATGGCGTGGTCACCGGCCCGGTGCACAAGGCGGTCATCAACGAGGGCGGCATCGCCTACAGCGGCACTACCGAACTGCTGGCCAACCAGGCCGGGGTAAAGGTGGTGATGATGCTGGCCAACCACATCGTCCGCGTGGCGCTGGTCACCACCCACCTGCCGCTGCGCGACGTGGCCGATGCGATCACCGCGCCCGGCCTGGAACGCACCCTGCGCACCGTGCATGCCGCGCTGCGCCGCGAGTTCGGCCTGGCCGCGCCACGCATCGCCGTACTCGGCCTGAACCCGCACGCCGGCGAAGACGGCCATCTGGGCCGCGAGGAGCTGGACCTGGTCATCCCCCTGCTGCAGCGCCTGCGCGCCGAGGGCATGGACCTGGTCGGGCCACTGCCGGCCGACACCGCCTTCCTGCCCGCCAAGCTGGCCGGCTTCGACACCGTGCTGGCGATGTACCACGACCAGGGCCTGCCGGTGCTGAAGTACTCCGGCTTCGAGCAGGCGGTGAACCTGACCCTGGGCCTGCCCTACCCGCGCGTGGCCGTGGACCATGGCACCGCGCTGGATCTTGCCGGCCGCGGCATCGCCGATCCCTCCAGCCTGCAGGCGGCAACGACGCTGTGTGCGCAGCTTGCGCGGCAACGTACACTGAGCGCATGAATTCCCCGCATTCCCCCTCCGGCCCGGTGTTCACCGCACCGGCCAAGAAGCAGCTTGGCCAGCATTTCCTGGCCGACCGCCACTACATCGACAAGATCGTGATGGCAGTCAACCCGAAAGACGGTGACCGCCTGGTCGAGATCGGCCCGGGTCAGGGTGCGATCACCCTGCCGCTGCTGCGCGTGCACCCGAAGCTGACGGTGATCGAGTTCGACCGCGACCTGATCGCGCCGCTGACCGCGGCCGCCGAGCCGCTGGGCGAGCTGACCATCGTCCACCGCGATGTGCTGCGCGTGGACTTCACCGAACTGGCCGACGGCCAGCCGATCCGCCTGGTCGGCAACCTGCCCTACAACATCTCCTCGCCGATCCTGTTCCATGCGCTGGAACATGCCGCAGTGATCCGCGACATGCACTTCATGCTGCAGAAGGAAGTGGTCGACCGCATGGCCGCCGGCCCCGGCAGCAAGGTGTTCGGCCGTCTCAGCGTGATGCTGCAGGCGTACTGCGAGGTGACCTCGCTGTTCGTGGTGCCGCCGGGCGCGTTCCGGCCGCCGCCGAAGGTCGATTCGGCCGTGGTGCGGCTGGTGCCTCGTGACCCGGCCACGATCAACATCCGCGATCACAAGCGTTTCGCCGAAGTGGTCAAGGCCGCCTTCGGGCAGCGCCGCAAGACCCTGCGCAATGCCCTGAACAACGTGGTGTCCGCCGAGCAGTTCGCTGCCGCCGGCGTGCGTCCCGATGCCCGTGCCGAACAGCTGGACGTGGCCGAATTCATCGCTTTGGCCAATGCCTCCTGATTACACTGCCGGTATGGAAGACGCTGACGTTTACGCCATCTCCGTCGAAGTCGCACCGCGCTTCCTCGACGATCAATCCGCGCCGGAAGACGGCCGCTATGCGTTCGCCTATACGATCCGCATCCACAACCAGGGGCAGGTCGCCGCGCGCCTGATCGCACGCCATTGGCGCATCACCGATGCCAACGGCCGCGTCGAGCACGTCGATGGCGATGGCGTGATCGGTGAGCAGCCACGCCTCCGCCCCGGTGAAGACTTCCGTTACACCTCCGGTGTCATGCTGGGGACCGATCACGGGACCATGCAGGGGCACTACGACATGGTTGCCGACGATGGCACCGAATTCGCTGCGGCGGTCGCACCTTTCGTGCTGGCCATCCCGCGCACCCTGCACTGACACGGAGGCCGAACGATGAGTGTGTGGGCGATCGGCGACCTGCAGGGCTGCTATGACGTCACCCAGCGATTGCTGGAGAAGATCCGCTTCGACCCCGCGCAGGACACCCTGTGGTTCTGTGGCGACCTGGTCAACCGCGGCGGCCAGTCGCTGGAAACGCTGCGGCTGGTGCACTCGCTGCGCGAGCACAGCGTGGTGGTGCTGGGCAACCATGATCTATCGCTGCTGGCCGTCGGTGCGCGCACCGAAGAGGAACAGCGCAAGGTCAATCCGGACCTGCTGCGCATCGTGCAGGCCGAGGACCGCGACGAACTGCTGGACTGGCTGCGCCTGCAGAAGCTGGTGCACGTGGACCGCGAGCTGGGCTGGATGATGGTGCATGCCGGCCTGGCGCCGAAGTGGACCACGCAGATGGCCGAGCGGCATGCCGCTGAAGTCGAGGTGCAGCTGCACGGCGCCGGCTACCGCAAGCTGTTCCGCAACATGTATGGCGACAAGCCGAGCTGGGCACCGAACCTGTCCGGCTACGACCGCTCGCGCGCGATCATCAACGTGCTCACCCGCATGCGCTACTGCACCCCGCGTGGGCGCATCGGCATCGAGGACAAGGGCACGCCGGGCACGCAGGAACAGGGGCTGTACCCCTGGTTCGAAGTGCCGGGCCGGGTCGAGCGCGACCTCAAGATTGTCTGTGGCCACTGGTCGGCGCTCGGCCTGACCATCACCCAGGGCGTGCACGCCATCGATACCGGTGCGGTGTGGGGCGGCAAGCTCACCGCGATCCAGCTCGACACCGAAGAACTGCGCGTGGTGCAGGTACCGGGCCGCGATGTGCCGGCACCGGTGCCGCATGCACGTCCGCCGGCGCGACCGGCGCACGAGCGGCCCGCCGCTGCGGCGCAGGGCAAGGAACAGGGCGGCGGCAACACGCCCGCTGCCAACCCGGGCAACCGTGGTCCGCGTCGACGTCGCCGTCGTGGCGGCGCTGGCGGTAGCGGCAACGGCGGTGGTGGCAACAACAACGGCGCACCACCGCAGGCATGACACGACCTGGCTGCGCACCATGGATGGTGCTGCTGCTGACGCTGGCTCTGGCCAGCGGCTGCCAGCCCGGCTCGCCGCCTGCTTCCACCGCTGCGGGCAGCGCTGAACGCGCACCGACGCAACCGCAGGCCGCTTCACCGCCACTGGTGGATGCGGCACGCGCGCAGGTCGGCGTCACCACCCGCTACGACCCTGCTTACCAGGTGCTGGCCTATCCCGGCGGCGACGTCCCGCTGGATCGCGGCGTCTGCACCGACGTGGTGGTGCGCGCTCTGCGCAGCCAGGGCCTGGACCTCCAGGCCCGCGTGCACGAAGACATGCGCGGCAACTTCAGCGCCTACCCATCGATCTGGGGCCTGTCACGGCCGGACCGCAACATCGATCATCGTCGCGTACCGAACCTGATGCGCTGGTTCGAGCGGCAGCGCTGGCAGCAGCCGATCAGCACCGCCGCCGCCGACTACGCAGCCGGCGACATCGTCGCCTGGAAGCTCAACGGCAACGGCCTGCTGCATGTGGGCATCGTCTCCGACCGGCGCTTGGCCGATGGCACGCCGCTGGTGCTGCACAACATCGCGCGCGGCACGCGGGAAGAGAACCTGCTGTTCCAACACACGATCATCGGGCATTACCGGATGCCGTAGCGACAGTCCCGGTAGAGTCGACTGTCAGTCGACTATCGCGAGCAGCGCGGGGGGTTCGGGGGACCGCTGAGAGCAGTCGACTAACAGTCGACTCTACCCCGTCGATATCCCCGTCAGTGTTTTCGTTGGTATTTCCGCTCTCAACGGCGCACGTAGTGCACGAAGCGGAACGCGTAGGCGTGGCGTTCGTCGGCCGCGTGCGGCTCGCTGCTCACTTCCCGCCAGTCACGCGCGTCCACCTCGGGGAAGTGGGTATCGGCAGGCACTTCGGCATCGACCCAGGTCAGGTACAGGTCGCTGGCCTGGCCCAGCAGCTGACGGAAGATCTCGCCGCCACCGATGATGCACAGTTCGCTGGCGCCCTCGCCTTCGGAAATCGCCTTCGCCTCGTCCAGCGACGCCACCGCGCGCATGCCCTCGAACGGCACCTGGCTGCTGCGGGTCAGCACCAGGTTGGTCCGCCCCGGCAGCACACGGCCGATCGATTCGGCGGTCTTGCGCCCCATCAGGATCGGCTTGCCCAGGGTGAGCGCCTTGAAGTGCTTGAAATCATCCGGCAGATGCCAGGGCATGGCATTGCCCTGGCCGATGCCACGGTTGCGGTCCAGCGCCACGATCATCGACAGCTTCATCAGTGCGATCTCCTCAGCTGGCGTCGATCTGCAGGCGTTCGCAGGCAGCGTTCGCGGCACTGGCGGCCCGCAATGCTGCAGCCAGCGCCGGACTCGACGTGGACTGCTCATCCAGGCCGCTGATGATCTTCTGCTTCTGCGCTTCCTCGATCTCCTTCAGGCCCGGCCCCGACAGGATCTCCGCCGACAACGCCGCATTGTCGGTGCCGGCACCACGCGCGAGGAACGCCTTCAGCTGGTCGCTGGAGTAGACGGTGGCCAGGCGCTGTTCAAGCTCACGCTGATAGGCCGGATCCTCGACACCCGCCTTCAGGTGCTCGGTCATCGCCGCGTACATGCCGGTTACCGCCTCACGCATCTGCGCCCGGCACCCTGCCGGCACATCCTGAGGCAGCATCGTGCTGCCGTTGAATGCTCCGGCGAACACCTGCACTTCCTCGCGCATGTGCTTGTGCACGATCTGCTCATTGACCTGCCTGGCCAGCGACAGTGTATCCGCCGCTGCGGCCTGGGCCATGCCCAGAGGGAGCGCAACGCACAGCGCCAACAGGCAGCGGGAAAGCATGCGCGCGCTCATACCGCCACCGGCGCCTTGATCGCCGGATGCGGATCGTAGCCGTCGATGCGGATGTCGTCGAACTGGAAGCCGAACAGATCGGTCACCTCCGGGTTCAACCACAGCGTCGGCAGCGCGCGCGGTTCACGCGACAGCTGCTCGCGGGCCTGCTCGAAGTGGTTCGAATACAGGTGCGCGTCGCCCAGCGTGTGCACGAAATCGCCCACGCCCAGGCCGGTGGCCTGCGCCACCATGTGGGTCAGCAGCGCGTAGCTGGCGATGTTGAACGGCACACCGAGGAAGATGTCGCCGCTGCGCTGGTACAGCTGGCAGCTGAGCTTGCCGTCCACCACGTAGAACTGGAACAGGTTGTGGCACGGCATCAGCGCCATCTGCGAGAGCTCGCCCACGTTCCAGGCGCTGACCACCAGCCGACGCGAATCCGGGTTGCGCTTGATCTCATCCACCAGCCACTGCATCTGGTCGATCTCACCGCCATCGGCAGTGGCCCAGCTGCGCCACTGCTTGCCGTAGACCGGGCCGAGGTCGCCGTTCTCGTCGGCCCACTCGTCCCAGATCCGTACCTGGTTGTCCTTCAGGTAGCCGATGTTGGTGTCGCCCTTCAGGAACCACAGCAGCTCGTGGATGATCGAGCGCAGGTGCAGCTTCTTGGTGGTGACCAGCGGGAAACCGTCTGCCAGGTTGAAGCGCATCTGCCAGCCGAACACGCTGCGGGTGCCGGTACCGGTGCGGTCGCTCTTCTCGGCGCCGTGCTCAAGCACGTGCAAGAGCAGGTCCAGGTAAGCCTTCATGCCTTGCCCTCGGCAGTCACCGGCAGCTGCGGCTGCAGCACCGGCGCGCGGCGCGACATCGCCAGCAGCACCAGGCCGAAGACGATCAGCGGCACGCACAGGATCTGGCCCTTGGTCAGCCAGCCGAAGGCCACGTAGACGCCGTTGTCCGGCATGCGCACGAATTCCACCGCGAAGCGGAAGACGCCGTACAGCAGTGCGAACAGGCCACCCACCAGGTAACGATGGCGCGGCTTGGCCGACACCGCCCACAGCACAACGAACATCACCAGGCCTTCCAGCAACGCTTCATACAGCTGCGAGGGATGGCGCGCGAACTGGTTCAGCGCACCGCTGGCGAACTGCGCCTGCAGGGTGGCGTGGTCGAGCTGGTTCAACGGGGCCGGCAGGCCGGACGGGAACACCACGCCCCAACTGCCGTCGGTGTACTTGCCCCACAGCTCGGCACCGATGAAGTTGCCGATGCGGCCGAAGCCCAGGCCCAGCGGCACCAGCGGCGCCATGAAGTCCATGGTGTCGAAGAAATGCAGGCGGTGCTTGCGCGACCACCACCAGCAGGCGGCGATCACGCCCAGCAGGCCACCGTGGAAGCTCATCCCGCCGTCCCACACCTTGAACAGCAGCAGCGGGTTGTGCAGGAAATCACCCAACGCGTAGAACAGCATGTAGCCGACGCGTCCGCCCAGCACCACGCCCAGCATGGCGTAGAACAGCAGGTCGGAGAAACCATTGGCATCGACGCCCGGCAGGCGTCCGTCGGCGATGCGCTTGCGGCCCAGCAGCCAGGCTGCGGTGAAGCCGAGCAGGTACATGATGCCGTACCAGTGCACCTTGATCGGTCCCAGCGAGAGGGCGATGGGGTCGATGTCGTGGAAATAGATCATGGAAGGTGCCTTGCGGTTGAACGTCTATTCTCGGGCCAGTGCCGCCCCGGCTCAACCAAGGATCTGTGGCGAGTTCGGCAACGCGTCATCGTTCGACCGCGTCGAGGCTGGAAAGTGCCCTTCCAGCAAGCTGGAGACCTCGTCGATCGCATCCTGCAGCGCTTCCACGGGATTGGACCCGCGCAGGCCCTCGCGCAGATGAGTGCAGACCCGCTGCCACTGCGCCGGGCTGACCCGGCCGTGCAGGCCGCGGTCGGCGACGATCTCGATCGCGTGATCGGCCAGCAGCAGGTAGATCAGCACGCCGTTGTTGTGGGCTGTGTCCCAGGTACGCAGGCGGGCGAAGGCGTGTTCGGCGGCCTGGCGCGGGGTCACTTTGTGCCACAACGCGGCCCACGGCAGGTCGGCTTCGACCGCGAACATCACCTGGCCACCGTGGCGCTGCTCACCGGCGGCGATGGCCTCGGTGATCGCCTGCAGCGTGGCCGGCGGGAACGCACGCCGCACTGACGGCGAAAACACGTGGCGACACAGACGTTGGATCATCACCAGCCTCCCGAAGCACCGCCGCCGCCGGAACGGCCACCACCACCGCCCCAGCCGCCGCCACCGAATCCACCGCCCCCGCCGAATCCGCCTCCGCCGCCCCAGCTGCCACCACCCCATCCTCCACCACCGGCAAAGCGCCCGGGATGGCCGGACAGCATGGCGACGATCAGGCCGACGATGCCCGCCAGGCCACTGGCCAGCAGGGTGGAGGTGAACAGGAACGCCGCCAGTGCGGCACCAGCACCGCCCAGCAGGCCACGCAGCGGGCGCGGCACGCGCGAGAACACGCCGCGCAGGATGCTGCCGGCGAATACACCGATGAACAGGGCCAGGAACCAGGTATCGCCGCCACCGTCGGGCTCGCGGGCCCGCTGGCCGCTGACCGGCGTGGGCAGTGCCTCGCCATCGACGATCTTCACCAGCACCGCGGTGGCATCGGTGATGCCACCGGCGTAGTCGCCCGCTCGGAAGCGCGGCACCAGGTATTCCTGGATGACCCGGTTGGCGATGGCATCGGGAATGGCACCTTCCAGGCCGTAGCCCGGTTCGATGCGTACGCGCCGGTCGTCCTTGGCCACCACCAGCAGCACGCCGTCATCCACGCCCTTGCGGCCGATCTGCCACTGGTCGAAGACCCGCGTGGTGTACTGGGCGATGTCTTCCGGCTGGGTGCTGGGCACCACCAGCACCTGCAGCTGGCTACCCTTGCGCTGCTGCAGGTCCAATGCCTGCTGCACCAGCGCCTGCTTCTGCGTGGCATCCAGCGTGCCGGTGGTATCGACCACCGGCGAGTCCAGCGCCGGAATAGGTGCCAGCTGCTGGGCCTGCGACGCCAACGGCAGCCACAGCAGCAGGGCCAGCAGCGCAGTGGCCAGGCGCATGGGTCAGTGGCCCGGCTGCGGAGCCGGCTGCTGCTGCGGCGCGCTGCCGAAATCCACCGCCGGCGCGTTGGAGATCTGCGCTTCGTTGTCCACGGTGAAGTTCGGCTTGGTCTTGTAGCCGAAGATCTTGGCGGTGATCACCTGCGGGAACGAGCGGATGTAGGTGTTGTAGTCCTGCACCTGCTGGATGTAGCGACCGCGGGCAACGGTGATGCGGTTCTCGGTACCTTCCAGCTGCGCCTGCAGATCGCGGAAGTTCTGGTCGGACTTGAGCACCGGGTAGTTCTCGGTGACCACCAGCAGCCGCGACAACGCACTGCCGAGTTCGCCCTGGGCCTGCTGGAACTGCTTGAGCGAGGCTTCGTCGTCGGCGTTGACGTTGATCTGGCCGACCCGCGAGCGGGCGTTGGTGACTTCGGTCAGCACGCGCTCTTCCTGGCTGGCAAAGCCTTTCACGGTCTGCACCAGGTTGGGTACCAGGTCGGCGCGGCGCTTGTACTGGTTGAGCACTTCGGACCAGCTGGCCTTGACCGCTTCATCCTTCTGCTGGATGGCGTTGTAGCCGCAGCCGGAGAGCAGGGAGGCCAGCAGCATCAAGGGCAGGACGCGGGTGAACAGGCGCATGGCGGAGGTTCCGGGTGGACTGAGCGCCGAGCATGCCACGGATGGGGTGAAAGATCGGCCATCGGGCGCCGCCCCCTCCGCGGTGGCCATGTCTGCTGGATATCGGGGTGGGCCGGGAGGGTGAGTGGGCTGGGGGACGCCGTGAATACGTCCTTGTAGGCTCGGGCGCGCCATCCATGGCGCTTACGCCCCCTGCCCACTCACCCTCCCGGCCACGGACGGTTTCCTGCGCACCGCGGGAAGATCAAAAAAGAGCAAAAGCGAAAGCCCATGCTCCAGGCATTCGTGCCGACCAACGGTCGGCACCCACCATCAGCAGCAGGTTCCAACAGATCGCAGGAACCTGTCGAAGGCGGGGTGGGTCAGCTTGCGGGGGCGTGAGCGCCATGGATG
The DNA here is from genome assembly GCF_059416125.1 of Stenotrophomonas sp. GW821-FHT09E08. Taxonomy (NCBI): domain Bacteria; kingdom Pseudomonadati; phylum Pseudomonadota; class Gammaproteobacteria; order Lysobacterales; family Lysobacteraceae; genus Stenotrophomonas; species Stenotrophomonas sp. GW821-FHT09E08. The sequence goes on along the minus strand of NZ_JBWKOO010000014.1, from coordinate 104,049 downwards.
GCGCGACCGAGCTTACAGGGACGTACTTGCAGCGTCCCCCGCAAGCTGACCCACCCCGCCAACCCACGGAATGCAGGCTGTTGCTGTTGCTCTGGATTCTGCGGGTGCAGGGCTGCAAGCCCTGCCGGAACCCCACACCGTTCAACAGGCCTCAGCCACCGGGGCGCGCGCACGCCCCAGCCACGCCAGCAGCAGCGCCGACGCTGCCAGCAGGCCACCGGCCACCGGAATCGCCGCGTACCCCAGCCCCAGGCTGATCACCGCACCACCCAGTGCTGCACCGAGCGCATTGCCGAGGTTGAACGCACCGACGTTGATCGACGACGCCAGGCCCGGCGCCTCGCTGGCGGCCTGCATCACCCGGATCTGCAGCGGCGGCACGATCGCGAAGGTCGCGGCACCGAACAGCAGCACGCCCAGCGCCGCCGTGGCGTGATTCATGAAGGCCAGCGGCAGCACGAACATCAACACGGCCAGTACCGCGAGCAGGATGCGGGTGGCGCCATCCAGCGACCAGTCGGCCATGCGCCCGCCGATGCCGTTGCCGAAAGTGAATCCAATGCCGATCAGGGCCAGCGACATCGCGATGAAGGCGTTTGAGGCACCGGTCAGCTCGGTCAGCACCGGCGCCACGTAGGTGTAGAGGGTGAACATCGCGCCGGCGCCTAGCACTGTGGTGGCCATGGCCAGCAGCACCTGCGGCTGCAGGATCGCCTTCATCTCGCGGCGCACGTCCGGACGCGCATCAGGCGCGGATGCCGGCAGGGCCAGGCCCAGCGCGGTGATCGCCACCAGGCCCAGCACCGCAGTACCGGCGAAGGACAGGCGCCAGCCCAACTGCTGGCCCACCCAGGTTGCCAGCGGCACGCCACCGATGTTGGCGATGGTCAGGCCCATGAACATGGTCGCCACGGCGGCCGCCTGCTTTTCCTTCGGTACCAGGCTCGCGGCGACCACCGCACCGATGCCGAAGAAGGCACCGTGATTGAGGCTGGTGACCAGGCGCGACAACAACAGCAGGCCGTAGTTCGGGGCCAGTGCCGACAGCAGGTTGCCGACCACGAAGATCGACATCAGCAGCATCAGCGCAGTGCGCTTGCCGAAGCGTCCCATCAGCAGGGTCATCACCGGCGCGCCCAGCATGACGCCCACGGCATAGGCCGTGATCAGCATGCCGGCGGTGGGAATGTTCACGCCTACGCCGTCGGCAATGACAGGCAGCAGGCCCATCGGCGCGAATTCAGTGGTGCCGATGGCGAAGGCGCCGACGGCGAGGGCCAACAGAGCGGCTCTGGAGTTCATGAGGTCATCCTGCGTGGGGCAGGTCCTGGAAAAGAGCGCGTAGCCTGCGCGCTTTGTCGGCCCGGATTAAGCCTCGCCCCGGGAAAACACTGTTGATCTCAATTCACAGCTGGCGGGAACCTCCCCGCCGGGCCATGCCCGGCGAGCGCGGTGGGCCTCGCAACGCAGAACCCCCGGCGCTGGCCGGGGGTTCTGGGTGACACGCTTGCCTGTGATCTGCTTACCAGTCGCCGGCACCCGGCACGTGGTGTTCGCGCGCGCGGCGGCGCATCAGCAGGTTCAGCCACTCCACCAGCACCGAGAAGCCCATCGCGGCGTAGATGTAGGGCTTGGGCACGTGCACGTCCAGGCCATCCAGGATCAGCACCGCACCGATCAGCAGGATGAAGGCCAGGGCCAGCATCTTCACGGTCGGATTGGCATCGATGAAGCGGCCCAGCGGGTTGGCCGCCAGCAACATCACCGCCACCGACAGCAGGATCGCGGCGACCATCACCGGCACGTGGTCGGCGATGCCGACGGCAGTGATCACCGAGTCCAGCGAGAACACGATGTCGATGATCGCGATCTGCGCGATCACGTAGCCGAATACGGCCGAGGTCTTGGTCGTGCTCGGGTCCTCATCCTCGCCACCGGTGATCATTTCCTTGATCTCCATCCAGCCCTTGATGATCAGGAACAGGCCACCGACGATCAGCACCAGGTCGCGGATGGAAATGCCCATGCCGGCCACGGTGAACAGGTTCGCCTGCATGTGCGCCAGGTACGCCAGCGACACCAGCAGGCCGATACGGGTGATGCAGGCCACGGCGATGCCGAGCCGGCGCGCGAACGGGCGGCGGTGCTCGGGCAGCTTGCTGACCGCGATGGAAATGAATACCAGGTTGTCGATACCGAGCACGATTTCCAGCGCGCTCAGCGTGAACAAGGTCAACCAGACGTTCGGATCGGCGAGAAACTCAAGGGACATGGGAAGTCTTCAACAAGGGGGAGGAAGAAGGATCAGCCGGCGCTGGCCGGGAACAGGCGCGGCACCAGTACCAGGCCCCAGCACAGCAGCACGTTCATCATCAGCATGAACACCGCCGCCGAGCCCATGTCCTTGGCCCGGCCGGCCAGCTCATGGATCTCGCTGCCGTAGCGCTCGATCACCGCCTCGATGGCCGAATTGGCCAGCTCCATCGCCAGCACCAGCAGCATCGAGCCGATCAGCAGCGCGCGTTCGACCGGCGTCTGGCCCAGCCAGACCGCGAGCGGGGTCAGCAGCACCAGCAGGTAGACCTCCAGCCGGAACGAGGACTCGTGCAACCAGGCAGCGCGCAGGCCCTGCCAGGACCAGCGGGCGGCCTGGAAGATGCGACGCGGGCCGCGGGGCATGTGGCCGAACTGATCAGCCACGGGTGAGACATCCAGCAACAGGGGCGCGGCGCAGCGACCGCTCAGACGCACGGCAGGGAATCATGGGTGCACAGGGATAGGCAGATGGCCGCCATTTTGCCACAAGGCCGCCGGCCGCATCCCGGGCAGCGCTTGGCCAATGGCCTGCCAAGGGCAAGCCCGGGCCCGCCCCAGCTCCTATGATGGATGTCCCCTTCCCTGCTGGAGCGCCTGATGTCCCGTCGCCGTACCTGCCTGCTGATGCTGGGCCTGCTGACCGCCGCCCCCCTGGCCCAGGCGCTGAGCCCGACCAAGCCGCCGCGCGTGCCCGAGCAGGTCTCCAACGTGGCCTGGGCCGGCGACATGGCCCACTTCGCCAGCGCCGACCAGACCAGCCCGCCGCCGCGCGGCGGCATCGAATTCATCGGCAGCTCCTCCATCCGCATGTGGGACAGCCTGGCCACCGACTTCCCCGGCCAGCCGGTGTTCAACCGTGGCTTCGGCGGTTCGGAAGTGCGCGACAGCACCTGGTATGCCGGCCAGATCGTAGTGCCGTATGCGCCATGCAAGGTGTTCTTCTACGCCGGCGACAACGACCTCAACAGCGGCCGCAGCGCGGTGCAGGTGCGCGACGATGTGGTCGCCTTCGTGCAGCGCGTGCACCGCGACCTGCCGAAGACGAAGGTGGAGTACCTGTCGATCAAACCGAGCCCGTCGCGTGCGCACCTGCTGCCGGCGATCAACGAAGCCAACACGCTGATCAAGGTCGCCCTGGCCAGGCTGCCCAATACCGGCTTCACCGACGTCTACACGCCGATGCTCGGCGCCGATGGACAGCCGGACGCGGCGCTGTTCCGCGAGGACATGCTGCATATGACCCCAGCCGGCTATGCGATCTGGACCAAGGCGCTGGCGCCGAAGGTGAAGTGCGACTGAGGCGTGCGTTCGCCGACCAAGGTCGGCATCTACCGAGGCAGCTGGTGCCGCCTCAGCGGAAAATCACCGTGGCTTCGGTGCCCTTGCCAGGCTCACTGGCCAGGCTGACCTTCCAGCCGAAGCGGTCGCACAGCCGGCGCACGATCGACAGGCCCAGGCCGGTGCCCTGCGGACGGCTCGGCTCGGCGCGGTAGAACGGCTCGAACGCGCGCGACAGCGCCTCGGCGGACATGCCGATGCCGGTATCGCGCACCACCACGCGGTCGTTGTGCACATGCACGTCGATGCGCCCCTCATCGGTGTAGCTGCAGGCGTTGCGCACCAGGTTGCTGACCACCACCTGCAGCACCCGCGGCGGCGCATGCAGCTGCACCGGGCCATCGCTGTGCAGGTGCACCGATACCGAGCGCGTACCCAGCAGCTCGTTGGCGTTGTCCACCTCGTAGCGGACGATGTCGTTGACGTCGAACAGCTCGATCTGCGGCTCGACATCGGCCTCGCGGGCCAGGATCAGGAACGCATCGATCACCGCCTCCATGTCACGCCCGGCGCGCTGGATACGCTGCAGGCTGCGGCGCAGGCGCGGCTCCAGGCTGTCATCGCCCAGCGCCATGTCGCTGGCCACCCGGATCACGGTCAGCGGTGTGCGCAGCTCATGGCTGGCATCGCGGGTGAAGTTGCGCTCACGGGCCACGTGCGCGCTGACCCGGTTGGCCAGTGAATGCAGTGCGGCAGCCAGCTGCCGGGTCTCGCCCTGCATGTCCGCCGGCAGCTTGTTCGGCTCGAGGTCGGCCGCCTCGGGATGGCCCGGGTCCCAGCGCGAGACGCGGCGCGCCAGCCAGTTCACCGGCGACACCAGCCGCTTGGAGGCGCGATAGGTCACCCAGCTGGCGCCATAAACCGCCAGCAGGGTCAGCAGCACCGGCACGATGCCGAACCAGAACGCCAGCATCTCCGCGCGCGAACGCAGGAACACCAGGTACAGGCGACCGGCCGGGCGTACATCGACCAGTACCAGCTGGTCATCCTTGCGCAGTTCGTGGAAGCCCGGCTCCAGATTGCGCAGGTTGGCCGGCAACGACAACGCCGACTGCCCGCTTTCCAGCAGGTAGCCGCGGATGTTCTGGGTGTTGGGCGGCGGCTGCACCGGCGAGGCCTCGTGCAAGGTCCAGAAGTACGCCGCTTCCTCGCGCAGGGCCGCGCCGACCAGGCTGTGCTTGATCACCAGCGATACCAGCCAGGCACCGAGCAGGATGCCCAGGCTGGCCAGCACTGCCTGCAGGATGAAAGCGATACGGATCTTGCGCGGCAGGCCGTGCGGCATTGCGGGGTCCCGGTCGGAGCGCTGCGATTATAGGCAGCGCACCGCGCCGTAGTCGTGCATGGGCGCTGACCGGCGGTACTGCCTGCCGGTCATGCCCTGCCCTGGTGCGTGGCCGTTGCCCGGCCGGGCTTGCTGCTGCACCGGCGATGGCCCTGCTCAGGCCATCGGCTGGGCGATATCGGCAATGCGGTAACCGGCGCTCTGTACGGTGTGCAGCAGCGGGCGGTCGAACGGCTTGTCGATGATCTTGCGCAGGTTGTACAGATGGCTGCGCAGGGTGTCCGAATCCGGCAGCCCGTTGCCCCAGATCTCGCGTTCGATCTCCTGGCGGGTGACCACGCGCGGCGATTCGCGCATCAGGATGGTCAGCAGGCGCAGGCCGATCGGCGACAGCTGCAGCTCGGTGCCGGCACGGGTGGCGCGCATGCTGACCGGATCGAGCACCAGGTCGGCGACCTTGAGCACTTCCGAACCGACCTGGCGGCGTTCGCGACGGATCAGCGCGCGCAGGCGTGCTTCCAGCTCCTGGATCGCGAACGGCTTGGTCAGATAGTCATCGGCGCCGAAACCGAGGCCGGTGAGCTTGTCATCCAGCGTGTCGCGTGCCGTGAGCATCAGCACCGGGGTGGACTTGCGCGCATCGTTGCGCAGGCGACGGCACACTTCGATGCCATCCAGGCGCGGCAACATCAAGTCGAGCACCACGACGTCATAGCTGTTCTCCGCCGCAAGGCGGTAGCCATCCAGGCCGTCCTGTGCATAGTCGACTTCGAAGCCGCGACCTTCCAGGTATTCCCCGATCATCTCGGAGATGTTGCGGTTGTCTTCGACCACCAGCACCAAGCCGGAGGTCTCCTTCGTCTGACGCATGTGATTCCCTCTAACTTCAGCTTTGTGAAACATGCCGGATCGACGGTGGACGCGATGTGAAGTTCCGTCAAGAGGGATGTAAATCGTTCAGAGCAGGGGCCGCAGCAATGGCCAGACGTTGTCCAGCACCTTCGGCTGCGCCTGCGCGGTCGGGTGCAGGCCATCAGCCTGCATCAGCCCCGGCTGCAGTGCCACGCCCTCCAGCAGGAACGGCAGCAGCGGTACCTTGTACTGCGTGGCCAGTGCCTTGTAGGCCGCCGCCAGCCGCTGGCGATAACCCGCCCCATAGTTGGGCGGCACATCGATGCCGAGCAGCAACACCTTGGCACCGGCCTTCTGGCTGGCCTGCACCATCTTTTCCAGGTTGCCCTGCACCTGCGCCGGGGTCAGCCCGCGCAGTGCGTCATTGCCGCCTAGGGCAATCACCACTACGGTGGGTTTTTCCTTGGCCAGCAGGCCCGGCAGGCGGGTCAGCGCGCCGGCGGTGGTCTCACCGCTCATGCTGGCATTGACGATGCGCGCCGGTGTTTTCGACTGCTGCCTGACCCGCTGCTGCAGCAGGCTGACCCAGCCGGCGTCGGCGGGGATATTGTGGGCAGCACTGAGGCTGTCGCCGAGCACCAGCACCGTGCCGGCCGGACCTTCGGCAGAGGCCAGCCCAGACAGCAGCAGGAACCCCAGCAACAGCACCATCATCGCGCCGGCTCGCCGGCTCCATCCCGTCTTGCACATTGGAGTCTCCTCATCGACAGCCTGTCCCCCCGCAGCGCGCCCGTCGCCATCGCCGTCGACCAGGTCGGCAAATCCGTGCAGGGCCCGGAGGGTGAAGTCCACATACTGGACAACATCACCCTGACCGTCCATGAAGGCACCAGCGTGGCCATCGTCGGCGCGTCCGGTTCCGGCAAGACCACCCTGCTCGGCCTGCTGGCCGGCCTTGACCTGCCCAGCCGCGGCAGCATCGCGCTGGCCGGCCAGGATCTGGCGGCGCTGGACGAGGAAGCCCGCGCCCAGCTGCGCGCACGCGAGATCGGCTTCGTGTTCCAGAGCTTCCACCTGCTGCCGGCGCTGACCGCCGCCGAGAACGTCGCGCTGCCGCTGGAGCTGGCCGGGCGCGAGGACCGCGCACGCGTCGAGGAGGTACTGGCGCAGGTCGGCCTGGGCCATCGCGCACGCCACTACCCGCGCCAGTTGTCCGGTGGCGAGCAGCAACGCGTGGCGCTGGCCCGGGCTTTCGTCACCCGCCCGCGCATCCTGTTCGCCGATGAACCCACCGGTTCGCTGGACCAGGCTACCGGCCAGCACATCAGCGACCTGCTGTTCGAACTCAACGCCGGCAGCGGCACGACGCTTGTGCTGGTCACCCACGACCTGCGCCTGGCGCAGCGCTGCCAGTACATCCAGCGCATCGACAACGGCCGCCTGCTGCCGGTCGAGCACGGGGCCGACGCATGAACCTGCTGCGCCATGCATGGCGCGCGCTGCGTCGCGAGGCGCTGGCCGGCGATCTGCTGACCGTATTCGCCGCGTTGGTGCTGGGCGTGGCGGTGATGACGGCGGTGGGCACGCTGGTGAACCGGGTCAACCTGGCGCTGACCGGCAGCGCAGCCGAGATGCTCGGCGGTGACCTCGGCATCGCCGGGCGCGACGACCCACCGGCAGCCTTCGCCGAAGAAGCGCAGCGACGCAGTCTGGCGCATACCCGCATCGCCAGCTTCGGCAGCGTGCTGTTCCATGGCGAGGCCAGCCAGATGGCCAGCATCAAGGCCGTGGAAGCCGGCTATCCGCTGCGCGGCACGCTGCGGGTGCGGGCCTCGCCCGGGGGCGCCCTGATCGACAACGCCGGCATGCCGGCCAAAGGCCAGGCCTATGCCGACCCGCGCCTGCTGCAGGGCCTGGGACTGAAAGCCGGTGACGACCTTGAATTCGGCGCTGGCACGCTGCGCATCGCCGGCATCATCGAGGCCGAACCGGATACCGGCGGCGACCTGCTTACGCTTTCCCCCACCCTGCTGGTCAACCGCGCCGATGTGGAAGGCACCGGCCTGCTCGGTCCGGGCAGCCGCATCAACTACCGGCTGATGTTCGCCGGGCAGGCCGACCAGATTGCCGCGCTGCGCCAGTGGTTGCTGCCGCAGGTCAAGGGCCTGCGTCTGCTGAGCGTGGACGACACCCAGCGTGGCGTGCGCCAGGCGTTCGACCTGGCCGGGCGCTTCCTCGGCCTCAGCGCGCTGCTGGCGGTATTGCTGGCCGGTGTTGCCACGGCGCTGGCGGCGAACCGCTTCGCCCTGCGCCGCATCGACCAGGTGGCGATCCTGCGCTGCCTGGGCGCGCGCCAGCGCGACATCCTGTTCGGCCTGGCACTGCAGCTGCTGATGCTGGCGGTTCCGGCCTGCGCACTCGGCATCGCTCTCGGCATGGCTGCGCAGGAAGGCCTGGTGCAGGTGCTGGGCAGCCTGGTGCCACAACGCCTGCCCCTGCCGGAAGCGATGCCTGCACTGACCGGCGCCGGCATCGGCCTGTTGCTGCTGTTCGGCTTCGGCCTGCCGCCGCTTCTGCGCCTGCGCGGGGTGCCGCCGATGCGCGTGCTCAACCGTTCCTTCGCCGCCCTGCCACCGGCCTCGCTGCTGGCCTACGTGGCTGCCTTGGCCGCCAGTCTGCTGCTGGCGGTGCAGGTCACCGGTGATCTCAAGCTGGCGCTGTGGGTGCTGGGCGGGTTGGCCGCGCTGGCGGTGGCGGCCGGCGTGCTCGGCTTCGTGCTGCTGCAGCTGCTGCGCGGCCTGCAGCACCGCCTGCATGGCAACTGGCGACTGGGCCTGGCCGCACTGACCCGGCGCCGGATGCTGGCGGTGATGCAGCTGGTGGGGCTGTCGCTGTCGCTGTGCGCGCTGTTGCTGCTGGCGGTGACCGGCCCCGGTCTGCTGCAGCAGTGGCGCGAGCGGCTGCCGGCGGATACGCCGAACTACTTCCTGATCAACATCCAGCCCGAGCAGCGCGACAGTGTGTTGGCCGCGCTGCGTGGACTGGGCGCCCACGACGCCAGCATCGAACCGATGGCCACCGGCCGCCTGATTGCAATCAACGGCAAACCACCGCTGCGGGTCGACCGCACGCCGGCCGAGGACAATCAGCCGCAGGGTGAAGGACAGCGCGACGACGATGACGAGAACCGGCCGCTGAACTTCAGCTGGCGCAGCACGTTCCCGCCGGCAAATACGCTGGTCAACGGCACGTTCTGGAAGCCGGACAGCACCGCTGCCGAGGCATCCGTGGAGATCGGCTGGGCCAAGCGCTACGGCGTGTACCCCGGTGACCGCATCACCATTGCGGTGGGCGAGCAGGAACGCGAGTTCACTGTCACCAGCGTGCGAAAGGCGGACTGGAACACCTTCCGCCCGAACTTCTTCGTGCTGCTGAACCCGAATGCAGTCGGCGATACCCCGCACAACCTGCTGTCGGCGTTCCACCTGCCGGCCGGCAAGGCAGCCGGACTGGGCGAGCTGGTGCGCGCGCAGCCCAACCTGTCGCTGCTGGACGTGGATGCGGTGATCTCGCAGGTGCGCGATGTGATGGAGCGGGTGGCGCAGGCGGTGCAGCTGGTGATGGTGTTCAGCCTGCTGGCGGGCGTGCTGGTGCTGCTGGCCGCACTGCAGGCCACCGCCGGCGAGCGTCGCTACGACAGCGCGGTGCTGCGCACGCTGGGCGCGACCCGGCGCCAGTTGCGCGGCGCGGTGCTGGTGGAATTCGGTGCGCTGGGCACACTGGCGGCGTTGCTGGCGGTAGGCGCAGCTGCTGCCATCGGCGTGGCGGTCTCACAGAAGGTGTTCGAGCTGCCGCTGCTGCCACCGTGGGCGGGCCTGCTGTTCGGCGGTCTGGTCGGCATCGGGTTGAGCCTGCTGGCCGGCTGGTGGGGCACGCGCGCAATCCTGCACACCCCACCAGCAATGGCACTGCGCGAGGCGTGATGCGGTTGCGACACACACGGGTGGGGCGGGCGGTATGCTGCGCGCCCCACTCGATCAGATCGTCCGGAAGCGCTGAACGTTGCTCCCCCGCTCCCGAGGTTCAAGGAATGAAGATGAAATACGGCCTCTGTCTGCGCATCCTTCTGGCCAGTTCCCAGCTGCTCACCGCGGTGCTACCCGCAGGCGCCCGCGCGGCGGAGGGCTATGTTCCTGACGCGGTGCAGGCCTTCGTGCTGGAAACGGTGCTGGCCGATGAAGCACAAGCCTTCCACGAGGGCCACCCGACCTATCTGGTTCCGGCCAGCGTGTCACGCACGCGCAGCGATGCCGACGTAGTGGCCGACCTGCGTGCTGAGTTCGACCGGTTCTACCGGGGCCAACCGAAGCCGAGAAAGGAAGTGGCGCACATGGCGATCCTCGTCGCACAGACCGCGCTGCTGCTGCCGGACCGGAGCGCCTGCAGCACGGATCGAGTGCGTTGCCACCAAGCTGTCATGGGCGTCCGCACCCGCGATGACGAGGCGAGCCTGCAGGCCACCCTGCGTGCCTTCCAGAACGCGGGACTGGACCTGACCACGCTGGGTGGGCCGGCGTCCTGAGTGCATCGCACCCCGCGCTTGCGATCAACGCCGAGAGCGTGCCGAGCAAGCTCGGTACCTATACCAAAGCGAAGGTACGCTCAGTAGATCCACGCCGTGGGTGGATGCGGTGCCAGGCACGCCCGGCACCCACCAGCGAGACAGCAATCAGCCTTCCTTCGGTGCCTTTTCCACGTACTTGGCGAACACTTCGTCGATCTGCTTGTCCTTCACCTTCTTGCCGGCCTGGATCTCTTCGGCCTGGGTGAACATCGGGATGATCATCGCCATGCCGTCGATCTTGGTCTTCAGGTGCACGCCCGGCGCCTGGCCGAGGAAGCCGTCCCAGCGCTGGCGCACCTTGGCCCAGTAACCGGCAGTTGCCTTCCAATAGTTGCGCGCGGGGGTGAAATCGACCTCGGTGGTCTTCACGTAGTCGTTGAAGCCAAACTCGCGTGCGATCTCCACCTGGCTGCCGTCGGCGTTGCGCTGCACCTTGGTGTTGAACTGCTCGTGGGTCCAGCCGTTCGGGGTCAGCGTGTGGCGGTTGATCACGGCCAGCGCGTTGTAATCGCTGCGCTTGGTGTACTCACGGCGCGGCAGCGGACGCCAGCTCAGGTCGCTGCTCCAGCTCGGCACGTTGTTGGTGTAGGTCCACTTGCCGGTGCCGCAGTAGCGCGGCGCGTCACTCACTTCGTAGACGCACTGGGTCCAGGCCCCCTGGTTCACCGCCGCCGGAATGCTGCGCACCTGCCAGGTCTGGTCGGCACTGAATTCGAAGCGTTTCGGCGCTTCGTAGACCCAGTCCTGGCGCCAGTGCTTGGTGATGTGGCCGCTCTTCTCGTCCAGCAGCAAATGCTGCAGCACGATGCGCTTCGGAGTGTCTTCGACCACGATGACCACTTCGTTGCCGCCACTGCGCATCGCCGGTGCGCGCTCGTAGCCCGGCTTCAGCAGCACGGTCTCGTCAAAGGCGAAGTCCACGGTGTACTCACCCTGCATGGCAAGGATGCTGTCGTGGTCGCGGGCGATGTCGGAGGGCTGCGCGCTGGCCACGCCGCTGGCGGCGAGCAGCAGCATGACGCTGGCTGTCTGGAGTTTCATCGGGTCTTCCTTCGGGGTTGCAGATTCGTTGAGAGGCCGTCCGTGGCCGACAGGCGTTCCATCAGCAATGGGTCACAGGCGGATCAGCGGCAGATCGCCGGGAACCCGCGGGGTCGGTCGCCGTGCGGCATCGGCACAGCAGCAGTCGTCGATCGCCAGCTCACCCTCGGCGCTCTCCAGGCGCGCAATGCGACGCGCGGTGGCAGCGCCCAGCGAAGACAGGGTCGACAGGCTGGCGGCCAAGGTGCGGCCATCGTCGGCGGCATGCAGGCGCAGCGCGCACAGGCGCCAGCGCTGGCCACCCAGATGGCCGGCCAGGCGCCGCCACAGGCGTTCGCCGACGCTGGCATCGCTGTCGTGTTCCGGGCCCGGCGGCAGCGCGGCCACCAGCCGGTCCCAGGCCAGGAAGTCACTGTCCGGCAGCAGGTACAGGCGCCACACGCAGCGGCCGCGGCCATCGAGGAAGCACAGGCTTTCGCGCAGGCCCTCGCTGTCCACGCCCTGGCAGGCATGTACACGCACCGCCTGGCGCCAGCCACCCAGCTCATTGCCGTCGGCGTGGTACAGGCACAACACGGTGCCGAGCGTGGCCAGCTGTGCCGGGGTCGGCCAGGCCGCGCTGTTCGGCACGGCGATGGAGTCATTCCTGCGGGCGGACAGTGCTCGGCTCATGAGGTCACCAGGAAACGGCAAGGCTGGCGGAGAAGGTACGGCCCGGGCTGCTGAAGCGATCGCTCAGCGTGCGATCGGTGATCAGGCTCGGGGTGATCGACGACCATTCGATGTAGCGCTTGTCGGCCAGGTTGAACACGCCGACATTGAAGGTGGCACCCGGTGCGAAGTTCCAGTGCGCCATCAGGTCCAGTACGCTGTAGCCAGCCGGCTGGTAGACGAACGGCGCCGGTGCATTCGGGTTGGTCTGCGCGGCCGGCGGCGGCAGATGCTTCTTGCGCTGCACGAAGGTGCCGGCCAGCTCGACACCCCAGGTGTCGGTATCGTACATCAGGCCCAGCGTGCCACGCAGCGGATCGACCGAGGCCAGCGGTTCGTCGTCGGTCTTGTTGTCGCCACGCGACCACGCCAGTGCGCTGCGCAGCGCCCAACCCTTCAGCGCCGGGCTGAGTTCACCGAATTCGATGCCGGCCTTCATTTCCGCACCGTAGATGCGCGCGTCGGCGATGTTCTGCGACTGGAACACCATCAGGCCCTGTGCGTTGCGGCCGGTGTTGACGTTGGACTCGATGAAGTCCTTGTAGTCGTTGTAGTAGCCACTGACGCTGACGTACGCGGCCGGTGCGATGAAGCGCAGGCCCAGCTCGTAACCGTCGCTGGTTTCCGGCTTCAGGTCCGGGTTGGCGATGGCGGTGTATCCGAAGGCGACGTTGGTCAGGCCGATGTTGACGTCGTTGTACGGCGGCGACCGGAAGCCGCGTGCATAGCCGGCGAACAGCGACCACTGGTCAGTGAAGCGCCAGACCATGCCCAGCTTCGGCGACACGCTGGTCTTCTTCAGTTGCGCAACCGCCGTGGTCGGATTGTCTTCGGCAAAGATGCCGTCCACCTCCGGCTTCAGCTCGTAACGGTCAACGCGCACGCCCGGCACCAGCGACAGCCTGCCGTCGGCCAGGCGCATTTCGTCCTGTGCATACAGGCCCAGCTCGGTGGTCTTGCTGATCGGGAAGTCCCGCACCGGGAACACATCGGGGACGATGGCATTGCTGACCACACCAGCGCGGTTGACCTGGTAGCCGTCGCGCTTCTGGCGGATCTCGGTACGCGTGCCCTCGAAGCCGTAGGTCAACGCATGTTCGATCGTGCCGGTGCTGAAGGCCTTGTTGAACTGCGCCTGCAGGCCATAGGCATGCTGGTCGAAGGAGAACACGCGATGGCGGCGACTGCCGTCGGTGCGTGTCTCGTCGGTCTGCTGCCGGGTTTCGCTGTTCTGCGCATACACCTGCCAATGCAGGCTGTCGGCGAACGGCTGGTCCAGAGCATCCATCTCGTGGGCGAAGGAGACGCGGGTGCGCTTCTGCGTGTCATGCCCCTTCATGCCGGTGGCCGAACTGACACCCACCGACGACAGCACGTTGGTATCGGTGGTGTCTTCGTTGCCTTCCACCGTCAGGCGGAAGCGCTGGTCCTCGCTGGGCGCATAGACCAGCTTGCTGAGCAGGCTGCGGCCGTCGCGGTCCTGCGGGTTGGCCGCAGTGCGCGTGCGATCGTCGCTGCGCACCGTACCCTTGTTGTCCGTCTCCTGGCCCTGGTGATGGTTCACATTGACCAGGCCGCTCCAGTGCTCGCCACCGAAGGCAGCGGTGGCACCGCCAAGCAGGCCCTTCCACTCGCCGTCGTAGCCGAACTTCAGTCCAAAGTAGCTGTCCTTGCCGTCCTTGAGGTAGTCGGCCGGGTCCTTGGTGACGAACGCGACCACGCCGCCCAGTGCATCGGAGCCGTACAGCGAACTGGCCGGGCCACGCACGATCTCCACGCGCTTGAGCGTGTCCAGGTCGGTGTAGTTGCGGTTGGAACTGGCGAACGAACCGATGTCGAACCGGGTCGGCATGACGATGCCGTCGGTCTGGATGCGCACGCGGTTGCCATCCAGGCCACGGATGCGGAAACCATCCAGGCCGAAGCGGGTGGCGCTGCGGGTGACCGACAGGCCGGGCTCGTAACGCACCAGATCCTTGATGTCCTGTACCAGGTGCCGGTCCATCTGCTCGCGGTCGATGACGTCGACGGTGGCCGCAACGTCGCTCACGGCCCGTTCGGTGCGGGTAGCGGTGACCTGCACCCGGTCAAATTCGCGCGCATCGGGCGCGGCGGCAGCAGCAGCGTGGGCGGACAGCGGCAAGGCCATCCAGACGGCGAGACTCAGGGCGGTATGGCGGGTCATCGGGTTCATTCGGTCAGGCAAGGGAACCCCCGGTTACCGGCACACCCGGAAGATGCACGCGGTAGACCGAGGGGGAGAGAGCGGGAGCGGACGGGTCGCCCACCCTGTCGGCGCTGCCGGCAGGAGGGAGGGAGGCGGGCGACCAGGCCGCGATTACTTGGTCAGGATCAGCTTGTCGTTGCTGGTGTGGCGCAGGCGATAGAAGCGGTCGCCGTGCTGGATCAGGATTTCACGACGGCCCTTGAGCAGGGCTTCGCTGTCGATGACCTCTTCCGGCGGAACGACGCGGACCGGACGATCGCGGAGGGTCAGCGTTTCGGGGCGCAGCAGTACAGGTTGAGCATTCATGAGCATCTGGACTCGTGCGAGGGACGAGTTAAATGATAATGATTCTCAGTTGACAATCAACAACCATTCTCAATTTCATTGATGAGATTAATGATCGAATCCGGAAATTCGATAGGGATCATCAATTGAAAGATGGGACGGGCGGCTTTTGTAGAGTCGAGCCGTGCTCGACTGCTCTTCGAGTCCGGCCAGGTGAAACCCGCGCTGCGCGCAGAGTCGAGCACGGCTCGACTCTACATGGCGCTGCTGCCGGTCAGCCGAAGACGGCTTCGAGCTGGGCCCAGCCGGCGGCATCGACCTGCTCCAGTACGTCCAGCGCCTGCAGGTTCTGCAGCAGCTGGCTGACCCGGCTGGCGCCCAGGATCACGCTGGAGACGTTCGGGTTGCGCAGGCACCAGGCAATCGCCAGCGTCGCCGGGGCATGGCCAAGCGCGCGTGCGACCTCGCTGAAACGGCGCACCTGTGCCAGGCGAGCCTCGGCGTCAGCACCCAGCACCAGGTCCTGCAGCCATTCCATGCCCTCGCGGCCCAGCCGTGCATCGGCCGGGATGCCCTGGTCGTACTTGCCGCTCAACAGGCCTGACGCCAACGGCGAGAAGATCGTGGTGCCCAGGCCGGCGCCGGCATACAGCGGCGCGTACTCGACCTCGACACGCTCGCGGTGCAGCAGGTTGTACTGTGGCTGCTCCATCGACGGGCCCTGCAGGTTGTGCGCCTCGGCGATGTCCAGCGCATGCTGGATCTGCGCCGCCGACCACTCCGAGGTACCCCAGTAAAGGATCTTGCCTTGCCGCACCAGGGTGTCCATGGCGTGCACGGTCTCGGCGATCGGTGCGTCTGGATCCGGGCGGTGGCAGTAATAGAGGTCGAGGTAATCCACCCGCAGGCGCTTGAGCGCGGCGTGGCAAGCGTCGGTCACGTGCTTGCGCGACAGCCCGCGCTGGGTTGGTCGCGGATCTTTGGCGCTGCCGAAGAACACCTTGCTGGAGACACAGAAGCCATCGCGCGGCAGGCGCAGGTCGGTGATCACATCGCCCATCACCTGTTCGGCGCGACCGTTGGCGTAGCCCTCGGCATTGTCGAAGAAGTTGACGCCATAATCCCACGCCGCGGCCACCAGGTTGCGGGCCTCGTCGCGCGGGATCTGGTCGCCGAAGGTCACCCAGGCGCCGAAGGACAGGGCGGAAATCGGCAGGCCGGTGGAGCCCAGGCGACGGTATTGCATGCGAATCTCCTGCTGCGGGCCCGCATCCGGGCCGGGATCGAACCGCCATTCTACCTGCCCCTGCCGGCCGCAACCCCTTGCCGTTGCTGGCCTGATCGGTACCGATGGCCGCGCGCACGCTGCTTTTCCTTGCCCCGGCCCCTGCCCTGCACTAGGCTTCCCGTTTTTCGCGACGCCCCAGGGGAGTCACTCACATGGTCGAAGGTTTGGGCAGGATCGGCTTCGGCCTGTTCGGGTTGGCGGTGCTGATCGGCATCACCTGGTTGTTTTCCAACAACAAGCGTGCGGTTGACTGGAAGCTGGTTGCCACCGGTATCACCCTGCAGATCGCATTCGCGGCGCTGGTGATCCTGGTGCCGGGCGGCCGCGACGTGTTCGATGCGCTGGGCCACGGCTTCGTGAAGGTGCTGAGCTTCGTCAACGAAGGTTCGAAGTTCATCTTCGGCTCGTTGATGGACGTCAAGAACTACGGCTTCATCTTCGCCTTCCAGGTGCTGCCGACCATCATCTTCTTCTCGGCGCTGATGGGGGTGATGTACCACCTCAACGTCATGCAGGGCATCGTGCGCGTGATGGCCTGGTCGATCACCAAGGTGATGCGCGTGTCCGGTGCGGAAACCACCAGCGTCTGCGCCAGCGTCTTCATCGGCCAGACCGAGGCGCCGCTGACGGTGCGCCCGTACATCGCCAAGATGACCCAGTCCGAGCTGCTGACCATGATGATCGGCGGCATGGCCCACATCGCCGGCGGCGTGCTGGCGGCCTACGTGGGCATGCTCGGCGGCGGCGACCCGGTACAGCAGGCCTTCTACGCCAAGCACCTGCTGGCGGCGAGCATCATGGCCGCGCCGGCCACGCTGGTCGTGGCCAAGCTGCTGATTCCGGAAACCGGGACCCCGCTCACCCGCGGCACGGTGAAGATGGAAGTGGAGAAGACCTCCAGCAACATCATCGATGCCGCAGCCGCTGGCGCCGGTGACGGCCTGAAGCTGGCGCTGAACATCGGCGCGATGCTGCTGGCCTTCATCGCACTGATCGCGCTGCTGAACGCCCCGCTGACCTGGATCGGTGAAGTGACCGGGCTGGCCGCGCAGATCGGCAAGCCGACCAACCTGTCGACCATCTTCGGCTACGTGCTGGCACCGATCGCCTGGGTGATCGGCACGCCGTGGGCCGATGCCACCACCGTCGGTTCGCTGATCGGCCAGAAGGTCGTGATCAACGAATTCGTCGCCTATACCGAGTTGTCGCAGATCGTGAACGGCCAGGTGGCGGGCGTGAGCCTGTCTGACGAAGGTCGCCTGATCGCCACCTACGCGCTGTGCGGCTTTGCCAACTTCAGCTCGATCGCGATCCAGATCGGCGGCATCGGCGGCCTGGCCCCGGAACGTCGCCACGATCTGGCCAAGTTCGGCCTGCGCGCGGTGCTGGGCGGTACCATTGCCACCTTCATGACGGCGACCATCGCCGGCGTGCTGACGCACTTCAGTTGAACCCTTGGTTGAGAAAAGATTCCCTATGAGCAGCAGTGTCGTTGTCGTCGGTTCCTTCAATGTCGATCACGTGTGGCGGTGCGAGTCGCTGCCGGCACCGGGTGCGACCATTGCCGGCCGCTACAGCACCGGCCCCGGTGGCAAGGGCTTCAACCAGGCCGTGGCGGCCTGCCGCGCCGGTGCCGACACCCACTTCGTGTGCGCGTTGGGCGATGACGCCGGTGGCGCCACCGCCCGCGAGCTGGCCGCACAGGATGGCTTCGGGCTGATCGCCGAAGCCAGCAGCGAACCGACCGGCACTGCTGGTATCTACGTGGATGCCCGCGGCCGCAACACCATCGTGATCGGCCCGGGTGCCAACGCCGCACTGAGCACCGACTTCCTGCAACAGCAGCAGGCGCTGCTGACCGGCGCCAAGGTGGTGCTGGTGCAGCTGGAATCGCCGGTGCCGACCATCGAAGCAGCGTTGGCCAGCGCCCGCGAGGCCGGTGTCACCACCGTGCTCAACACCGCGCCGGCCGATGCCCCCTCCACCATCGGCCTGCTCAAGCTGGCCGATGTGATCACCCCGAACGAGACCGAGTTCGCCGCCCTGCTTGGCCGTCATGTCGGCGAGCGCGTGGATGCCAACGACGTCGCTGCGCTGGATGGCGCCAGCCTGCATGCGCTGTGCCGCAAGCTGGTCGGCAACGGTACGGTGGTGGTGACCCTGGGTTCGGTGGGTGTGTTCGTGTCGCATGCCGACGAGAACCTGCGCGGCGATACCCAGCCGTACTATCGCGTGGGTGCCGAACAGGTGCAGGCAATCGACACCACCGGTGCCGGCGACGCCTTCAACGGTGCGCTGGCCGCGTCGCTGGCGCAGGTGGCCGACGCCCCGTTCGCCCGCCACGTGCGCTTCGCCAACCAGTTCGCCGGCCGTTCGACCGAGAAGGAAGGCGCCGCTGCGGCGATGCCACGCTTCACCCCGGCTGATTCCGAAGCAAAGTAGATCCACGTCATGCGTGGATGAACGAGCCCGGGCATGCAGATGCCCGGGCTTTTTTTATGGTTCTTCCGCATGTCGCAACAGCTGCCCCGCTGCAATCGCCAGCAGCGCCACCGCGGCGGCCGCCATGCCCAGCGAGCCCAGGCCCCAGCGTTCGATGGCCCCGCCACCGAGCAACGCGCCCAGGCCGATACCGGCATTGGCGGCCGACACATTCAAGGTGCCGGCCAGCGCCTGTGCCTGCGGCGCCGCGCGCATCACCCGCACCTGGCACAGCGGGAACAGCGCGGCATGCGCAACACCCCACAACGCCAGTGCGATGACCGCCCCCCCTCCCTGCCCGGCCAGCCAGACGCTGGCCAGCACGCCCAGCGCCAGCACCGTGCAGAACGCCAGCGTCGCGGCCAGCGGTGCACGATCCACCCAACGCCCGCCCAGTGCATTGCCAAGCAACCCGACCGCACCGAAGCCCATCAGCCACCAACCCACCTGCGCGGCGGGAACCTGCAACAGGCGCTCGAGCACGTCGGCCAGATAGGTGTAGGCGGTGAACATGGCGGTGAACACCAGCACCGACAGCAGCACGTTGCCCAGCAACCACGGCTGCCGCAGCACGCGCGCCTGTTCGCCCAGCGCGCGCCGTGACTCTACTGCGGTGCCCGGCATCCACAGTGCGAGTGCGCCCGCCATCAGCAGTGACAGCACCGACAGCAGCCAGAAGCTGCCGCGCCAACCGACGGCCTCGGCGGCCAGCGTACCCAGCGGGATGCCGAACAGCATCGCGGCGGTGATGCCCAGATAGACCCGTGCCACCGCACGCCCGCCCTGCCCCGCCGGTGCCAGCTGCGCGGCAGTCTCGCTGGCCGTGCCCCAGAACACCGGCAGCGCCAACGCAGGCAACACCCGCGCCAGGGCCAGCAACCACGGCAGCGTGGCCACCGCCGCGAGCGCGTTGGAGGCCGCAAACAGCAGCAGGATGGCCACGAACAGGCGACGCCGGTCGAGATGCGTCAGCAGTGCGGTCAGCGGTGGTCCGGCCAGCATCACGGTGAACGCGAACAAGGTGACCAGCTGCCCGGCGCGTGCGATGCCCAGGCCGAGATCGCGCGCCAGCGCCGGCAGCAAGCCGACGATCAGGAATTCGGTGGTGACGATGACGAACGCGGAGACCGCCAACAGTGCAACGGACAAGCGGGCACGGGCAGCACGGTGACCGGTGGCAACGGAACAATCGAGGGAAGACATGCAGGACCGCCAGGGACAAGGGCCGCCCAGCCTATTTCCTCCCCTGATTCCGATTACTGCTATGTTTTCCATCCATTCCGGACAGATATTCGCCCATGCTTCCCAACGAACGGCTGCGCGGCATCGAGGCCTTCGTCGCCACCGCCGACGCTGGCAGCTTCACCGCCGCCGCGGAGCGGCTGCATCTGACCAGTTCGGCGGTCGGCAAGACCGTTGCCCGGCTGGAAGCGCGCCTGGGCGCGCGGTTGTTCGAACGCAGCACCCGCCGCCTGCGCCTGACCGAGGCCGGTGAGGGCTTTTACCGCACGTGCGTGCGCGTGCTTGGCGAACTGGCCGATGCCGAATCGGTGCTGGCCGCGCATGCCGATGCCGCGGTGGGCCGCCTGCGGGTGGACGCACCGGCCACCTTCGGGCGATTGAAAGTCTGGCCGCTGCTGCTGCAGCTGGCCGCCGAGTTTCCCCGGCTGCGGCCACAAGTGACCTTCAGCGACCGCTTCATTGACCTGGCCGAGGACGGTATCGATCTGGCCGTGCGCATCGGCGGCCCGGAACCGTTGCCGGCCACCCTCGGCAGCCGCCTGCTCGGTTACGAATGCCTGCGCTTCTGTGCATCACCGGCCTACCTGCAGCAGCACGGCCTGCCGACCTCCGGGGCGGAGCTGGCCGACCACGATGGCGTGCTGTTCGGCCGTGCCGACGGCAGTATCGGGCCGTGGCAGGTGGCCGATGGCGGGCAGCGCAGCGCACCGCTGCAGGCCCGCGCACGGCTGGTGGTCGGCAGTGCCGAAGCACAGGTGGCGGCCGTCGAGGCGGGCTTCGGCATTGCCCAGCTGGCCACCTGGCTGGTCGATGACGCGCTGGCGCGCGGCAGCCTGGTGTCGATCCTGCCGGCGCTGGACTGCCGTGGCCTGCCGTTGCGGCTGTTGTGGCCGCAGGGCCGGCAACGGCTGCCGCGCGTGGATGTGGCATTGGACCGTCTCGGCGCCGGATTGCGGATCGACCCTCCGCACTGATCCCTGCTGCGACCGCCCGTCGCATTGCCGGCACCGTGGCCCTCGCCCACCATCCGCGCAGCTTCCTTGCATGGGCAGGACATGGACGGATTCCCCTGGCTGCTGGTCGCAGCCGCTGGCAGTGCCATCGCAGCGCTGCTGCACATCGGCTGCATCGCCTTCGGCGCGCCGTGGTACCAGCGTTTCGGCGCTGGCTCGCGTATGGTGCGGCTGGCCCGGGCCGGCCACTGGTGGCCACCACTGATGACCGCCGCCATCACCGCTGTGCTGGTGGCCTGGACGCTGTACGCAGTGGCCGCCGCCGGCTGGCATTCGCCGCTGCCGGCCAGCCGTCTGGTTCTGCCCGCCATCGCCGCATTGTTGCTGCTGCGCGCGGCGATAGGCCTCAGCCTGGCGCTGTTCCGCCCCGGCTACAACGGCGTGCGCTTCTGGGCGGTCAGTTCGCTCATCTGCCTGTGCCTGGGGCTGGCCTTCGCCGTGGGGACCCGACAGGCCTGGCAGAGCCTAGGTTAGCCGGCCACGATCACCCGCCCTTGGGGGCGGCGGAAGCAACCGTCAAGCATCTACTGATGCCGGTACGGCATGAGATCGGTGCCGATCGGCCTGAACCGGACCGCGCCCGACACGGCCGTACCGCCGCCCGCGCCCTACAATGGGAGCATGCAGATCGGCCCGTACACCATTGCCCCCAACGTCGTGCTGGCGCCCATGGCCGGCGTCACCGACAAGCCCTTCCGCCTGCTGTGCAAACGGCTGGGTGCGGGCTTGGCCGCCTCGGAAATGACCATCAGCGACCCGCGCTTCTGGAACACGCGCAAGTCGATCCACCGCATGGACCACGACGGCGAACCGGCACCGATCAGCGTGCAGATCGCAGGCACCGAGCCGCAGCAGCTGGCCGAGGCCGCGCGCTACAACGTCGACCACGGCGCGCAGATCATCGACATCAACATGGGCTGCCCGGCCAAGAAGGTGTGCAACGCCTGGGCCGGTTCGGCACTGATGCGCGACGAGCAGCTGGTGGCGCGCATCCTCGAAGCCGTGGTCAACGCGGTGGACGTGCCGGTCACCCTGAAGATCCGCACCGGCTGGGACTGCGACCATCGCAACGGCCCGCTGATCGCGCGCATTGCCGAGGACAGCGGCATTGCTGCGCTGGCCGTGCACGGCCGCACCCGCGACCAGCACTACACCGGCCAGGCCGAGTACGCCACCATCGGCGAGATCAAGGCCGCGCTGCGCATACCGGTCATCGCCAATGGCGATATCGATTCGCCGCAGAAGGCCGCCTTTGTGTTGAAGCAGACCGGCGTGGATGCAGTGATGATCGGTCGCTCGGCGCAGGGACGGCCGTGGATCTTCCGCGAGGTGGCGCATTACCTGGCCACCGGCGAGGAACTGCCGCCGCCGTCGCTGGCCGAAGTACGCGACATCCTGCTCGGCCATCTGCACGCACTGCACGCGTTCTACGGCGAGCCACAGGGCGTGCGCATCGCACGCAAGCACCTGGGCTGGTACGCCAAGGACCGGCCGGAAAACGCGGCGTTCCGTGCGGTGGTCAACCGTGCCGAGGATCCGGCCAGCCAGATCGCACTGACCACCGACTACTTCGACCGCCTGATCGCTGGGGAACCAGCGCTGTCTTCGGCGGCCTGAGCCGCCCGCCCCGCGTTTCCGAACAGTCGAGCCAGCTCGACGCTACAAGAGCCCGCCGTCATGACTCCGCCGATCTCCTCCCCGACCTACCTGCACGGATTCTCCGGCACCGAGCAGCAGCGCCTGATGACCCAGGCCCGCCTGCTGGAATCGAGCATCTTCGGCCAGATCGACTACAGCGGCGCGCGGCGCCTGCTGGAAGTCGGCAGCGGCGTCGGCGCACAGACCGAGATCCTGCTGCGCCGCTTCCCGGAGCTGCACGTGACCGGTGTGGACCTGAGCGAAACGCAGCTGGCCACCGCACGCGAGAACCTGGCGCGCACGCCGTGGTGCAGCGACCGTTACACCCTGCAGCAGGCCGATGCCGGCGAACTGCCGTTCGAGGCCCGCAGCTTTGATTCGGCGTTCCTGTGCTGGGTGCTGGAGCACGTGCCGTCACCGGCGCGCGTGTTGAGCGAAGTGCGCCGGGTGCTGGCCCCGGGCTCGCCGGTGTACATCACCGAGGTGATGAACGCCTCGTTCCTGCTCGACCCGTACTCACCGCACATCTGGCGCTACTGGATGGCCTTCAACGACTTCCAGTACGACCACGGCGGCGACCCGTTCGTCGGCGCCAAGCTGGGCAACCTGCTGCTGGCCGGCGGCTTCCGCGATGTGCAGACCGAGATCAAGACCATCCACCTGGACAACCGCGAACCGGCCCGTCGCAAGACGATGATCGCGTTCTGGGAACAGCTGCTGCTGTCGGCGGCCGACCAGCTGCTGCAGGCCGGCTCGGTGGACGAGGAAACCGTGGAAGGCATGCGCCGCGAGTTCCGGCTGGTGCAGAACGACCCGAACGCGGTGTTCTTCTACTCGTTCGTACAGGGCCGCGCGACGGTGTATTGAACGCAACCTCGCCGTGGCGAGGGCAACCCGCTAGAATTTCGCCAACATGGCATGCACAAGGTGCATGCCGCGTCCCATGCTGCCAGCCGGATTCCGGACGGCATGCGCGCCACACCGGCGGCACCTGATCTGTGAGCGAAAGATGACCGACAGCGGACGACCGCCAACGCCTGCGCACGATGCGGGCCTGCCAGGTGGATGGAGTACAAATCAGGCAAGGCTCTTGCTGGGCCTTCTGGCCGCGTTCTGCATCCTGTATGTTGCTTTTGCGTTGACTCCTTCGTCCTACGCGCTGGCATTCGAGCGTATGGGCCTGGAACCTTTGCAGCCGTTGCTCGGCTCTGCCCGGTCTATCCGCTCGGATGAGTGGATGGTTTACACGCCCTACGTACAGATCGCCGTCGCTAACGATTTCGGCCAGATGAATGCGCACTCACCCTATCGTGAGTCGCTGCGCACCTTTCAGGCGCTTCCGCTGCTTGACTGGGGTCTATTGTTCAAGCCTTACCACTGGGCGTTCTTCATTCTGCCTCCGGCAAACGCCTATTCGTTCTTCTTCGTTTTCATGGCCGTGGCATTCCTGTCCGGCTGGACAACGTTCCTGCGTCAACTTCGATTACCTCCGCTTCCCGCACTGCTGATCGCCAGCATCCTGTTCTTCTCGCCGTTCGTGCAGGTCTGGTGGTCCAGCAACGCTGGTGCGTTCGCCCTTGCACCCTGGTGCGCAGTCGCCTGGCTCGGCATCGGCAACCGCTGGCTGCGCATACTGGCCAGCGCATATGCACTGTCTGCCTGGCTGGTGGCAGCAACCTATCCCCCGTTCACCATCGGCTCGCTGCTGACGATGGGTTTACTGGTTCTGGCATTTCGCCGTGAGACGTTGTCGCTTCCCCGGTTGCTCGATGCAGTTGCCGCCGGTCTGCTTTCGTTGGCGGTGTTCTTCGGCTACTTCCACGAGATCATCCAGATCGCCCGCGACACGGTCTACCCTGGGCAGCGTGTGAGTGCAGGAGGTGGGGTAAGCCCGGTGTCCCTGCTGGCGCATGTATTTCCCAACCTGATGACTTACAAGTTCGTGCCGTTGCCGTCCTTCACGACATCCAACGAATGCGAGATCGCAGTACTGGGCAGCCTGTTGCCGCTATTCACGCTGGTGCTGATCGACGGGAGCCGGTTCCGTTGCTGGGTGCGCAACAACCGCCGCGCGCTGTCGATCCTGGTCGCAGGCCTGCTTTTGGTGGCGTGCTGGATGTTTCTGCCGGTTCCGGCACTGATCGGCAAGCTCACCGGCCTGTCGCTGGTACCACCTATCCGTGCCCTGCTTGCCTTTGGCCTGCTGCTCAACATCGCCTGCGCCATTATCCTCATCCAGTGCGGCGCGCTTCTTCAACGCGGGCGCCTACTGCTGCTAGCAGGTCTACTGGCCATCGGCAGCCTGGCCAAGTACCCGCTCGGTAACGATGGTTTCCACCATTTGTATAGCGCCTACGACATAGTTCCTTATCTCTGCCTTGCCGCTCTCGCAGTTGCTGCCAGCCGCCCTCAGTGGTCGAAGAATGCACCCACGCTGGTACTGGCCGCCGCCGCATTGACCAATCTGCTGGGCAACGGCCTGTTCAATCCGGTGCAGCCGGCGGGGCCCATCTTTTCGATTGATCGCCAGGCGGTGCTGCAGGCACAGCAGGCGCGCGGCGCGCGCATCAATGCGGATGGCGTGCTGGTCGCGACGGGCAGCTTGGGTGGTCTACTTCCCGGCGCTGGCATTCCGGCAGTAAACCACGTGTTGTATCTGCCGCAGATGGGTTACTTCCGAAGGTACTTCCCGACGATGCCGGAACGAGATTTCAACTTCATCTTCAACCGCTATCATCATGTCAGCGTGAACCCAAGCAGCGATATCCCTCGCCTGTTGCAGGCAGATCTGGTGGAAGTCCCAGCGAAGGTAATGCTGGCTCCGCCCACCGAACGCTGAGCATCTGCCGCAACCGCCAATCACCGCGCGATCAATGCACAGCAGTGTCATCCCCCCGGGGCTGCACTGCCGGCTCCTGCCAGATCCGCTGCCACATCGCTGCCAGCCGGCGCCCGGCATCGGCACGCGCGGCCGGGCTGCTGTAGTCCACCCGGAGCTGTTCGGGCGTGATCGCCCGCCACTGGCCATCAACCTGTTCGGCCACCGCGAAGTTGAAGGTGTAGTCCGGTTCCAGGCCCATGCGTAGATCACTCAGCACCAGCCGGCCGTCAACCACCTGCGCACGCATGAAGCCGCGGTTGAACCACTGCAGCTGCTGCACCGCAGGAATGCCCTGCGCTTCGCGCAATGCCTGCACGTTGGACGCATACCCTTCGAACTGCATCGGCCCATGGTCGGCCACCAGCGAGCGGTCGCCCACCACGTAGCCGTTCGGGGTCATCGCCACCACCCGCCACAGCAGGGTGTTGAACGGCATCGGCACCGAGAAGCGCGGCGCATCGCCCAGGCCCATTGCAGCCAGGCTCTGCTGGGCAGCGTGATCGACCTGCGACTTGGCGATCAGGCCCCAAGCCAGGTAGCCACTACTGATCAGCAGCGCCGTACCCAGCACCTTGCCAGTCCAAGGACGGGCGCGGCCAAACCAGGCCAGCACGCAGCCCAGCAGCAGCCACACCGTGTAGCCAGGATCGATGATGAAGACGCTGGAACCCATGGTCGGGTGTGGCCGCAACGGCCACCACAGTTGGGTGCCGTAGACGGTGAACGCATCCAGCACGGGATGGGTGACCAGCGCCAGCTGGATCGCCCAGAACCAGCGCACCGGTGACTGCGCGACGCGGCCATTGCCGAAGCGCTTGAACAACCACCAGATCAGCGCGGCCACCCACGGCAGCACCAGCAACGAATGGCTGAAGCTGCGGTGCTCCACCATGTTCGCCACCGGGTCTGCGGCAGTGAAGCCCAACCACAGAGCATCGAGGTCCGGCAGGGTGCCAAGTGCGGCACCGGCCAGCAGGGCCGCGCGGCGATGGCCGGGCGGAGCGATGACAGCGGCGACGGCGCCACCGAGCACGATCTGGGTCAGGGAATCCATGGGCCGATGCTAGCGGCTTGCGCGCGGTGTATGTAGAGCCGAGCCGCGCCACCATTGATCAAGGGCGCCAGTCCGTAGGGCGCATCGCAATGCGCGGGGAAGCATCCGCCCCGCTCGTGCCCTTGTGGAGTCGAGCCATGCTCGACTGTTTTTCGGTTCGCCCCCCGTCGCGCCACGTCCGCAGAGCATGGGCTCGGCTCTACAGGAGGACAGACGCGCGTTACGCCGCCTGCGACAGCCGCGCGCCCGGCAGTTCCACCAGGGTCTGCCCGTTGTGGTCGAGCAGGCGCAGCGCGCCATCGTGGTCTTCGACCAGCGCGGTCAGGCTCTCCACCCAGTCGCCATCGTTGGCGTAGACCAGGCCATCG
Source organism: Stenotrophomonas sp. GW821-FHT09E08 (assembly GCF_059416125.1). NCBI lineage: Bacteria > Pseudomonadati > Pseudomonadota > Gammaproteobacteria > Lysobacterales > Lysobacteraceae > Stenotrophomonas > Stenotrophomonas sp. GW821-FHT09E08. Next base: position 77,405 of record NZ_JBWKOO010000014.1, on the reverse strand, counting down.
CGCTCGATCAGCGCGGCGCGGTGGATGTGGCCACAGACGATGCCATCCAGGCCGCGCCGGCGCACGTCGTCCAGCCCGGCCTGCACGAAGCGCTCGATGTAGCGCTCGGCTGCACCACTACGCTTTTTCAGGAATTCAGACAGCGACCAGTAGCGCATGCCCAGCACGCGCCGCACCGCGTTCAATGCCTGGTTGCCGGTGAGGATCCGGTAGTACAGCCAGTCGCCGAACTTCTCCTGCAGCCCCCCGAAGTGGGTCACGCCATCGTAGTCGTCGCCATGCACGACCAGCAGCCGGCGGCCGTCAGCAGTGGTATGGATCGCACGGCGGCGCACCTGCATCGCCGGCAGCATCAGCCCGCACACCTGGCGCAGCGAGGCGTCGTGGTTGCCGGGAATGTAGATGATCTCGGTGCCAGCACGGCGCAGCGCATGCAGGGCCTGGATGACTTCACTGTGCGACTGCCGCCAGTTGGCGCGGCGGTGGGCCATCCACCACAGGTCGATGATGTCACCGACCAGGTACAGCCGCTCGCAGCGCAACTGCGAGAGGAACCGGGCCAGCTCGGCGGCGTGGCAGTGGCGCGAGCCCAGGTGCACGTCGGAGACGAACACTGCGCGCCGGTGTGGCGACAGGTTCGCCAGCGTGCTCATGCCGGAATCCCCGCATCGCGCAGGTAGCGTTTGCGCTTGTTGGGCCGTATCGCACACAGGTCCACTTCGATCAGGCCATCGATCGAATCGCTGAAATCCGGATCGACACCGAAGGCAAGGAAGCGGGCGCCGCCGGGTTCGCACAGGTCGGTGTACTGGCGGTACAGCGTCGGTACGCCGGTGCCGAGTGCGGCCAGGTTGGCCTTCAGCACATCGAATGCGGCGCCGGCATCCAGCTCGCCGAAACTCGGTGGGGCCGCGAAGTACTGGAACGGCCGGTTCGATTCAACCAGGCCGGCGCTACCGCTGTAATAGCGCTGGTAGTACGCCACCAGCTGCTCGCGCGCATCACGCGGCAGTGCCGCGCTGATCGACACTGCGCCGAACAGGTAGCGGATGCCCGGCCGGCACTGCAGGTAGGCACCGATGCCCTGCCACAGGTAGTCCAGGCTGCGGCTGCCCCAGTAATCGGGCACCACGAAGCTGCGCCCCAGTTCCAGGCCCTCGGCGATGTGAGTGATGGCGTCGTCGGAATAACGGAACAACGACGCGCTGTAGAGCCCGGAAAGACCATGCCGGGCCAGCGCATGGGCACCGCGCATGATGCGGTAGGCGCCGGCGATGCGCTGCGCGGCCGCGTCCCATATCACGATGTGCTCGTACTGCGGATCGAAGGCGTCCAGGTCGCGGCTGCGGCCGGTGCCCTCGCCGACCTGGCGGAAGGTCAGCTCGCGCAGGCGGCCCAGTTCCAGTAGCAGCGGCGAATCGGCCGCGCAGGTGGCCAGCAGGATCTGCTTGCCGTCGGCGGTCTGGCCCAGCTGGGTAGCGGCCGCGATACCCGCGGCGACCTGCGAGGGCGGCACCGGCGCGGCCAGCGGCTCGGGACCTGCGCAGACAGCGGCATCTGCGGCCGCGCCATTGCGACCCAGCGCGTAAAGCGCGCGACGCACCGCGAGCAGCTGTGCGCCCGGGTCACCGCCCTTGCCCAGCTGCATCGGCTCACCGATGCACAGCCGCAGCGGGCGCCCACGACGGGTGAACATCTCGCGCGCCAGCAGCGCGGTACCGGCCGGCTTGAACAGGGTCGAGGCGCCGTAGAACAGCGCCGAGTTGCGCGCTTCCACCCGCACCGGCAACACCGGCGCACCGGCAGCGCGGGCGAAGCAGACAAAACCGCGCTGCCAGCGGCCATCGCGGATGCCGCGCAGCGACAACCGCGAGACCTCACCGGCCGGGAACACGATCACGCACTGCTCGGCGGCCAGCGCTTCTTCGACCGCATGCAGGCTGCCACGTTGGGCCTTGCCACCGAGAATGCGCACCGGCAGCAGCAGGTCCTGCAATGGCGCGATCGCACCTAAAAGGTCGTTGGCCACGATCCGTACGTCGCGGCGGATGCGGCCGACCGCGTCCAGCAGGGCCAGCGCGTCCAGCGCCCCGGACGGATGGTTGGCGACGATCAGCAGGCGGCCGGTGGCGGGAATCTTCGCCAGCGCGGCTGGATCCACCTGGTACTGGCCATCGATGGACTCCAGGCCGGCGGCGACGAAGCCGAATCCGCGCAATCCTGCACTGCGCTGCAGGAACGCTTCGATCTGGTCCAGGCGCGACCAGCGTCCGACGCTGCGCAGCAAGGGCCGGGCCAGTTGGCCACGACGACCATGGAACCAATCGGGGAAGCGTTGCTGGAGACGCTGTTCGAGTTCCTGCATGGCGTGTTCGCTCGTGCCCGGCGGCCGGATTGGCCGACAGCCTGCGCCCGGCAGGCGGCAGCCAGATGGCGGTTTCGGGGCAGAACGATGACGGCCGGGTGCCCCGGAGCGGGGTCGCGGACTGCGCGGCCGGGGCCAGGCAGGACCCGCACCGTTGTCACGCTGGTGGAACACTGGGCGTCGAGGCTGGGCCTCAATCCCGCTGCAGCGGGCCCGGCGGGCCTACATGGGCTTAACCACCGGCAACCGGTACAGGTTCACAATGCACAGGCGGCGCACCCCGTGTATCATTCGCGCCCATCTTTCCATCCGAATCAAAGGATATTAAGCCTGATGTCCAGCTACCTCTTCACCTCCGAGTCGGTCTCTGAAGGCCATCCGGACAAGGTTGCCGACCAGATCTCCGATGCGGTGCTGGACGCGATCCTGACCCAGGACCAGCGCGCCCGCGTGGCCTGCGAGACCATGGTCAAGACCGGCGTTGCCATCGTGGCCGGTGAAATCACCACCAGCGCCTGGATCGACCTGGAAGCGCTGACCCGCAAGGTCATCGTGGACATCGGCTATGACAGCTCCGACGTCGGCTTCGACGGCGCCACCTGCGGCGTGCTGAACCTGATCGGCAAGCAGTCGCCGCACATCGCCCAGGGCGTGGACCGCAAGAAGCCCGAAGAAATGGGCGCTGGCGACCAGGGCCTGATGTTCGGCTATGCCACCAACGAGACCGACAGCTACATGCCGGCCGCGATCCACCTGTCGCACCGCCTGGTCGAGCAGCAGGCCAAGATCCGCAAGAAGAAGAACTCGCCGCTGTCGTGGCTGCGCCCGGACGCCAAGAGCCAGGTCACCCTGCGCTATGAAAACGGCGTGGTCTCGGCCATCGACGCGGTGGTCCTGTCGACCCAGCACGCCCCGGGCATCAAGCAGAAGGACCTCATCGAGGCCGTCCGCGAAGAGATCATCAAGCCGGTGCTGCCGGCCAAGTGGCTGCACAAGGGCACCAAGTTCCACATCAACCCGACCGGCAAGTTCGAGATCGGCGGCCCGGTGGGCGACTGCGGCCTGACCGGCCGCAAGATCATCGTCGACACCTACGGCGGCTGGGCCCGTCACGGTGGTGGCGCGTTCTCCGGCAAGGACCCGTCCAAGGTCGACCGTTCGGCTGCCTACGCGGCCCGCTACGTCGCCAAGAACGTGGTTGCCGCCGGCCTGGCCGACCGTTGCGAAGTGCAGGTCTCCTACGCCATCGGCGTGGCTGAGCCGACCTCGATCTCGGTCACCACCTTCGGCACCGGCAAGATCAGCGACGACAAGATCGAGAAGCTGATCCGCAAGCACTTCGACCTGCGCCCGTACGGCATCATCAAGATGCTGGACCTGGTGCACCCGATGTACCAGCAGACCGCGGCCTACGGCCACTTCGGCCGCAAGCCGAAGGAGTTCAGCTACCTCAACGGCGAAGGCGAGACCGTCAACGCCACGGCCTTCTCCTGGGAGAAGACCGACCGCGCCGCCGCCCTGCGCGCCGATGCGAAGCTGAAGTAAGAAACACGAAGGGCCGCGCAAGCGGCCCTTCTGCTTCTGGTAGAGCCGGCCGCTGGCCGGCTTTTTCATGGCCTGCGGAAACAATCGCGTGGTTGCCGGCCAGCGGCCGGCACTACCCGGTTGCCGATACAATCTGGCCATGTCGACCGAACTGAAAACCCACCAGCTGTCCATGACCGTGCTGATGTCGCCGGAGATGGCCAATTTCTCCGGCAAGGTCCACGGTGGAGCGATCCTGCGCCTGCTCGACCAGGTGGCCTATGCCTGCGCCAGCCGCTATGCCGGCCGCTACGTGGTCACCCTGTCGGTGGACCAGGTGGTGTTCCGCCAGCCGATCGCGGTCGGTGAACTGGTCACTTTCCTGGCCTCGGTGAACTACACCGGCACCTCGTCGATGGAAATCGGCGTCAAGGTTGTGGCCGAGGACATCCTCAAGCGCAGCGTGCGCCACGCCAACAGCTGCTTCTTCACCATGGTGGCGGTGGACGAGGACGGCCGGCCGACGCCGGTTCCATCGCTGCAGCCGGCCAGTTCGGACGAAAAGCGCCGGCAGGCCGCAGCGCTGATCCGCCGCCAGCTGCGGCAGGAAATGGAGCAGCGCCATCTGGAACTGCTGGCGTCCAATCCGCCGTCGCCGGAGGATTGAGGGCGTGCGGGGCAAGCCCCGCACCCACCGAGGCAGGTAGCGCCGGGTCATGCCCGGCGCGGATCAACCCGTGTTCTGCACGCCCTGCGAGACACCATTCACGCAGGCCACCAGCGCACGCAGCAGGTCATCATCCTCGCGTCCGCTTTCGCGCCAGCGCTGCAGCAGGTCCACCTGCAGCACGCTGATCGGGTCCACGTAGGGATTGCGCAGGCGGATCGACAGTGCCAGCCGCGCGTCGTGGTCCAACAGGGTCTGCTGCTCCATCAACGCCAGCAGCCAGTGCCGGGTCAGTTCAAGCTCGCGTTCGACCTGCGGGAAGAACGCGTCGTGCAGCTCACCCGACAAACGCGAGAACTGCTCGGCAATGGTGATATCGCCCTTGGACAGCACCATCGCGATGTCGTCGAGGAAGGTGCGGAAGAACGGCCAGTCACGCGCCATCTCGCGCAGCGTCTGCTCGTGGCCAGCATCGACTGCCGCCTGCAGGCCGCTGCCCACGCCATACCACCCGGGAATGACTGCACGCGCCTGGCTCCAGGCGAACACCCACGGAATCGCGCGCAGATTGCCCAACGCCGCGTCCTGGCCGAGCCGGCGCGACGGCCGCGAACCCAGCGTCATCCGCTCGATCACATCGATCGGTGTCGCCGTGCGGAAGTAGTCCATGAAGCCGGCCTGGCCGACGAAGGCGCGATACACCTCGCTGCTGGAGCCAGCGACCACATCCATCACCGGCCGCCAGTCATCCTCGCGCGGCTCCGCTGCACGCGGGCGCAGGCTGGCCCGCAGCACGGCACCCGTGGCCTGTTCCAGCGAGCGCAGGGCCAATGCACGGATGCCGTACTTGCGGTGGATCACCTCGCCCTGCTCGGTCACGCGCAGGCGGCCATCGATGCTGCCGCGCGGCGAGGCATCGACCGCATGCGTGGTCTTGCCGCCACCGCGGCTGATCGAGCCGCCGCGGCCGTGAAAGAAGGTCAGGCGGATGCCGGCCTCGGCCGCCACCTCAAGCAGTTCCACCTGCGCACGCTGCAGGCCCCAGCGCGAGGCGGCGATGCCGCCGTCCTTGCTGCTGTCCGAATAGCCCAGCATGACCATCTGCACGTCATCGCGTGCACGCAGATGCGCACGGTACACCGGGTCGGCCAGCAGGTCGCGCAGCGTCGCGGTGCCGCGCTTGAGATCGTCCACGGTTTCGAACAGCGGCGCGATATCCAGCGGCACGTGACCGGCGTCATCGACCAGACCACCACGGCGTGCCAGCGCCAGCACCGCCAGCACATCACTGCGGTCGTGTGCCATCGAGATGATGTAGCTGCCCAGTGCATCGCCACCATGGCGTGCACGCGCATCCGCCAATGCGGCGAACACTGCATCCAAACGCTGATTGCCTTCGTCCTCGCCCTTCGGCAAAGGCACCTCGCCACCGGCATGCGGCGCCAGCAGGCGCGCACGACCCAGTACATCCAGGCTCTCCCACGCAGCGTCGCCACCCAGCACTGCCGCCAGCGCGCGCGCATGCACGCTCGATTCCTGGCGCACATCCAGCCGCGCCAGATGGAAACCGAAGGTCTTCACCCGCCACAGCAGGCGTTGCACAGCGAAGCCGCCGGCATGTTCGCCCCGGTTCGCGCGCAGGCTGTCGAGGATCAGCTGCAGGTCATCGATCAGCTCGTCCGGGCCGGCATAGGCGCCGTCGGCATCCTCCAGCGTGGCCTGCAGGCGTGCGCGCATGCGGTCGTTGAGCAACCGGTACGGCATGTCGGCATGGCGTGGCCGCGATTGCACCTGCGGCAGCAACTGCTGGTAATGCGCGACACGCGCCTGCAGTGCATCGCTCACCCCCACCCGTTCGGTGGATTGGCTGAGCAGGCTGGCCAGCTGCAGCAGTTCTTTCTGGTAACGGCCCAGCACGGCAACGCGCTGTGCATCCAGCGTATTGCGGATGGTGTGCGCATCCACATTGGGATTGCCGTCCATGTCGCCGCCCACCCACGTACCGAAGCGCAGCAGTCGCGGCAGCGGCAGTTCTTCGCCATAGGTATCGCGCAACGCCTGCTGCAGCGATTCGTACAGCACCGGAATCACCCGGTACAGCACCTGCACCAGGTAGAAGCCGACGTGCTCGCGTTCGTCATCGACGGTGGGCCGCACCGGTGAGGAATCGGTGGTCTGCCATGACGCAGTCAGCGCCATGCGGAAGCGAGCGGCATCGGCAGCCGCTTCACCCGGCGTGCGCTGGCCGTCGAGGTTGTCGACCAGGCTGGCCACCATCAACTGCTCTTTTTCCAGCAGCGCGCGGCGTACCGCTTCGGTCGGGTGTGCGGTGAACACCGGTTCAATGTCGATGCGCGGCAGCCACTGCGCCAGCTCGTCCAGGCCCACCCCCTGTGCCTTCAGGTGCTGCAGGGCATCCTGCAGGCCATCGGGCTGCGGTGCGGCGGCGACGGCGCGCTGGTAGTCGCGGCGGCGGCGGATGCGATGCACGCGCTCGGCGATGTTGACCACCTGGAAGTAGGTGCTGAACGCACGCACCATGGTCTCGGCCTGCTGCGGCGCACGCCCGGCCAGGCCTTCGGCCAGTTCGGACAGCGGTGCCTGGTTCTCGCGGCGGGCAATGGCACGCGTACGCACGTCCTCGACGTCATCGAGGAAGGCGGCCGACACCTGCTCGACCAGCAGGTCGCCGACCAGTGCACCCAGACGGCGTACGTCGTCACGCAGGGGAAGATCGGGGGAAGCAAACTCGATACTGCTGCGGTACTCGTTCATCGGCGACGCACAGGCCTCGGTCAACGGATCCAGACCCCAAGCCTAAACCAGAACGGGCGTCGTGCTGCGATGCAAAAATGGTTTCATCTGGTAGTGCCGGCCGCTGGCCGGCACTACCGGGTCCGGTCAGCGCTTCTTCTTCGCCTTGCCCTGATCGGCCGGGCCGATGGTCTGCTCCAGCCAGCGCTCGCTTTCGGCCAGCATCGTCATGATCGATTCGCGCGCGCGGTAGGCATGCGATTCGTTCGGCAGCATCACCAGGCGCGCGGTGCCGCCCAGGCCCTTCACCGCAGCGAACATGCGCTCGCTCTGGATCGGGAACGTACCGGAGTTGTTATCGTCCACGCCGTGGATGAAGAGGATCGGATCCTTGATCTTGTCGGCGTAATTGAACGGCGCCATCTTCTGGTAGACATCCTGCGCCTGCCAGTAGTTGCGCTCCTCGGCCTGGAAACCGAACGGCGTCAGCGTGCGGTTGTAGGCACCACTGCGGGCGATGCCGGCCTTGAACAGGCGCGTGTGCGCCAGCAGGTTGGCAGTCATGAACGCACCGTAGGAATGGCCACCGATGGCGATGTGATCGCGATCGGTCACGCCACGACGCACTACTTCATCCACCGCTGCCTGCGCGTTGGCCACCAGCTGTTCGATGTAGGTGTCGTTCGGCTCCTTGTCGCCCTCGCCGATGATCGGCATCGACGGGCTGGCCAGCACCACATAGCCCTTGGCCAGGAACGCCTGCGGGCCCCAGTAGCTGACCGCATTGAAGCGGTACGGCGAATCGGTGACCTGGCTGGCCGCGGCCGCACTCTTGAACTCACCCGGGTAGGCCCACATCAGCAGCGGGCGCGGACCGTCGCGCTTCGGGTCGTAGCCCGGCGGCAGCAGCAGGGTCGCGGTCAGATCTACTCCATCCTTGCGCTTGTAGCGGATCTGTTCCTTCTGCACGCCCTTCAGCTGCGGCAGCGGATGCGCGAAGTGGGTCAACGCACGCGGCGCAGCACCAGCGTCGGCCAGCGACTGCACGTAGAAGTTGGCCGGCTCGTCCGGGCTCTCGCGGCTCAGCAGCAGCGAGCTGGCCTGGTTGTCCAGCAGCGCCACCGGCAGCGCGTAGCTCGGCGCCTGCGAGTGGAACAGGCGGGAGGCCTTGCCCGTGGCGACATCGAAGCGGTCCACGAACGGACGATCGCCTTCCGGCGATGCACCGGCACCGGCCAGATACAGGCTGCTGCCATCGGTGCTGGTCTGCAGCAGCGAGCGGCCGCGGTCGTCGCTGGACAACAGCGGCCGGCCCGGATCGGAATAACGGTCCTGCGCGTCACGATCCCACAGCAGGCGCGGCTCGGCGCTGGCATTGTCCGGGGCGATCAGCCAGGTCTTGGTCTTGCGCGTCTTCCACCACGATTCGGTCAGCAGCGCCAGGTCACCGCGGCCCCAGCTGATGCCGGCCAGGCGGCTGCCAAGCTGGGCCAGCGTCACCGGCGGCGTGTCGAACGGCGCGGCCTGCATCAGCACCGCATCGCGCACCTTGGCGTCCTTGTTCGGGTCGCCACCATCCTGCGCTTCGGCCCAGACCAGGGTGGCATCGGCATCACCGCGCCAGCTGATATCGCGTACGCCGGTCACTTCGGCATCGTTGCCGGTCGGCAGGCCTTCCACCAGCGGACGCACGGCCACGGTGTGCACCAGCTTGCCGCTGGCACGGTCGATCACTTCAATGCGGCGCGGGAAGCTGCTTACCGGCACCACGTACGAGTACGGGCGCTGCACCGGCTGGCGCAGCACGAAGCGGCCATCCGGCGACACCGCGAAGCCCATGAAGATGCCGGCCGCGCCGATCGCGCGGGTACTGCCATCCAGGCTGACTTCCATCGGCTGGGTGGTCGCGTAGTAATCGAACTGGCGCGCGTCGGCCTCGTTCTTCAGCAGATCCTGGTAGGTGCGGATCGACACTACGCCGCCACCCTGGCTGGTCTGCTGCACGGCCGGACCGGTCGGGATGCCGTCGGCGGCCGGGGCCGCACCGAGGTTGGCCGGGCGCGTGAACACCACCAACCCGCGGCTGTCCGGCAGCCACTGGTAGCCACTGCCGATCACCGTGTTCAGGCCGGCGACCAGACGGCGGGCGCTGCCGCCCGCCACGTCCACCAGCCACAGTTCATTGGCGCCACTGACAGCATCGACCTGGTTGAAGGCCAGCCACTTCTGGTCCGGCGACCACATCACGCTGGCGATCGACAGCTTGGCCGGCAGGCCGCTGATCTGCCGTTCCTTGCCGTCGGCCACGTTCATCAGCCACAGCTTCTCGCCGAAGCTGAAGCGGCTGTCGGAGAACGTGCGCGGGTTGATGCGCAGGCCGGCCAGCTTCAGTTCCGGCTGCGCCACCACCTGGATCGACGGCAGCGACGGCATCTGCATCATCGCGGCCACGTCGCGGCGCGGCGACAGGTACAGCGAGGGTGCGCGTGGCGCGTCGACCACCGCCTGCAGCGCCGCCGAGGGCAGCTCGTAGCCGGTGGCGCCCTGCGCCTGCGTCTGGCCCTGAGCGGCCTTTGGCGCAGCGGCCAGCGCCAGCGGAGCCACCGCCAGCAGGGCCATCGACAGGACCAGGCCGGTCAAGCGCCGGTTGCGGCGCGGGTGCATGATCATCGTTCCACCTGTGTGATGCGTGAAAACAACGACCTTAACAGGCCATGCCCGCCGGCCCACCTGCCGATGGTTGGGTCATCGGCGTGTCACACCGGAGGCGCGATATAATGGACCTCCTCCCCTGCCGAGGGGCGCTGCGACCGGATCCCTTGAGGCCGGCCAGGCTCGGCCAGGTGGTACTGCAACAACGGCGCCCGGCCAGAAGCGAGCATCCGCTCGTCCACAACCGGAGCTATTGCATGAATGCTGTTGCCAAGACCTTCTCCACCGAAGGCGATTACAAGATCCGCGACATCACCCTGGCCGACTGGGGCCGCAAGGAACTGGACATCGCCGAGCACGAGATGCCGGGCCTGATGTCGATCCGCCGCAAGCACGCCGCCAGCCTGCCGCTGAAGGGCGTGCGCGTGACTGGTTCGCTGCACATGACCATCCAGACCGCGGTGCTGATCGAGACCCTGAAGGACATCGGCGCCGACGTGCGCTGGGCCTCGTGCAACATCTTCTCCACCCAGGACCACGCTGCTGCCGCCATCGCTGCTACCGGCACCCCGGTGTTCGCCTGGAAGGGCGAGTCGCTGGAAGAGTACTGGGACTGCACCCTGGACGCGCTGACCTTCACCCTGGCCGACGGCACCCTGACCGGTCCGGAGCTGGTGGTCGACGACGGCGGTGACGTGACCCTGCTGATCCACAAGGGCTACGAACTGGAAAACGGCAGCACCTGGGTCAACGAGCCGGCTGCATCGCACGAAGAGCAGGTCATCAAGAACCTGCTCAAGCGCGTCGCCACCGAGCGCCCGGGTTACTGGGGCCGCGTGGTCAAGGACTGGAAGGGCGTCTCCGAAGAAACCACCACCGGCGTGCACCGCCTGTACCAGCTGGCCCAGGCCGGCACCCTGTTGATCCCGGCGATCAACGTCAACGACTCGGTCACCAAGAGCAAGTTCGACAACCTGTACGGCTGCCGCGAGTCGCTGGCCGACGGCCTGAAGCGCGCGATGGACGTGATGCTGGCAGGCAAGGTGGCCGTGGTCTGCGGCTACGGTGACGTCGGCAAGGGCTGCGCCGCGTCGCTGCGTGCCTACGGCGCGCGCGTGATCGTCACCGAGATCGACCCGATCTGCGCCCTGCAGGCGGCGATGGAAGGCTATGAAGTCAACACCATCGAATCGACCCTGGGCCGTGCCGACCTGTACGTCACCACCACCGGCAACAAGGACATCATCCGCATCGAGCACCTGAGCGCGATGAAGGACCAGGCCATCGTCTGCAACATCGGCCACTTCGACAACGAGATCCAGGTCGATGCGCTGGTGGGCTTCAAGGGCGTGCAGCACGTCAACATCAAGCCGCAGGTGGACAAGTACATCTTCCCGAACGGCAATGCGATCTTCCTGCTGGCCGAAGGCCGCCTGGTCAACCTGGGCTGCGCCACCGGCCACCCGAGCTTCGTGATGTCCAACTCGTTCGCCAACCAGACCCTGGCCCAGATCGACCTGTGGGCCAACAAGGACAGCTACGAGAACAAGGTGTACCTGCTGCCGAAGAAGCTGGACGAAGAAGTGGCGCGTCTGCACCTGGAAAAGATCGGCGTGAAGCTGACCACCCTGAGCCAGGAACAGGCCGACTACATCGGCGTGCCGGTGGAAGGCCCGTTCAAGCCGGACCACTACCGCTACTGATCGTGCCGGGGTCGGATCCCTTTCCGCAGGAAAGGGCTCTGACCCCAGCAACGGAAGCAGGAAGAACGGGCGCCTTCGGGCGCCCGTTCTGCGTTTGCGTGGAGCCATGCACCACGCATCCACCGGACCGAGGGGCGAGCCTCGGTCAAGGCAACGCCTCCACGCCACGCTACGATGTGCCCATGACTCCGGCCATCAATCTGCTCAAGCGCGAGAAGATCGCCCACACCGTGCGCAGCTACGTGCACGACGCCCACGCCGAATCGTATGGCGGAGAAGCCGTCGACAAGCTCGGCCTCGACCCGGCCCAGGTGTTCAAGACCCTGCTGGCCAGCACCGAGACACACGAACTGCTGGTGGCGATCGTGCCGGTGGCCGGCCAGCTGGACCTGAAGGCGCTGGCCGAAGCGGCCGGCTGCAAGAAGTGCGAGATGGCCGCCGCCGATTCCGCACAGCGCGCGACCGGCTACCTGGTCGGTGGCATCAGCCCGCTCGGGCAGAAGAAGCGCCTGCGCACCTTCCTGGATGCCAGCGCGCAGGCACTGCCCACGCTGCATGTCAGCGCCGGGCGCCGCGGACTGGAAGTGGAACTGGCACCGGCTGATCTGCTGCGCCTGACCGTCGGCCACTTCGCTGCCATCGGCAAGGCGCGCTGATGCGCTGGCCGTGGTCCGCCGCACCACCGCCCCGCCTTGAGGACGCACAGGCCGATGTATTGCTGCAGGACCTGTTGTCGCGCGACGGCGCGCGCATCACCAACGCCGCACGCACGGTCGCACGGCTGTTCAGCGCGTCCTCGCTGGAAGCACTGGCCACGCACGCGGACCTGATCGAGCAGCGCTGCCAGGGCATCGCGCTCGGTGGCATGCTGATCAGCAATCAGGCGCACCTGAAAGCCGCGCTGAAACGGTTGCGCTACTGGCGTGCGCGCGAGGGTTGCCTGTGTGCGCTCAATCCCGGCTACCCGTTCTTCGATCCCCGTCGTCTGCTTGAACAGGGGCAGATGCGGCTGCTTTCGGTGGGCGAAGCCGAAGGTGGCTGGGGCGAGTGCCACGCGGTTGCCTGCACACAATGCGCCCGGCACTGGCAGGCCATCGACCGCGAGTACCACTACCCTTGGTGGGAGTGGATGGCCGCCTGACCGGGTGCAGCGACGCATGGCGTGGCGCTACTGCGGCAGCGCGCAGCTCCGGGCCGTGCGTGGATCGCTATCACTCCACCAATTCGTACCGCATCGGCACGCGCACGATGGTCAACTCCGGCACCGTGCTCTTCGCGTCGGCGCGGACGAAACGCCAGCCGCGCAGTTCTTCCACCGCCGCTTCATCCAGCAGCGCGTAGCCGCTGGAGGTCTCCACGATCACCGCGGCAACGGTTCCTTGCGCATCGATCAGCGCCTTCAGCTGGCTGCGTCCGGAAAGTCCCTGCTGCATGGCCTCTGGTGGGTAGCGTGGCGACACGCCGCGTGGCTGCATCCACGGGATGCCCTCGCCCGCGAACAGGTCCCGGCCGCCGCGCGCCGCGCAATGCTTCGGCAGGTGCAACTGAAGAGACATCTGCGCGCCGTCCACTGTCACCTCCGCAGGCGCTGCACAGGCGTGCTGTGCCAGTACATTCAGCATCTGCTGCTGCCGAAGCAGCGCCTTGCCGTCGGCAGCGGTCACCTCAACCACGCAACGCCCCCCCTCGGGCCGCATCGACAACGCGGTCACGCCCCTGTCGCGCAGCCCCGGAACCGCCGCCAAGGGCGAACAGGCCGTCTCTGCAACCGGCGCCGCCGCCGGTGCTGTGGTGGCCGGCAGCAGGCCAGCCAGCACCATCAGGATCATCCTTGCGCAGGTACCCATGCTCCGCCCTCCGTGCGTTGGTCTGGCCCGATCATAGATCAGCCGGGCATGGCGCGGGCGCATGGGGTCGAATGATCGGGTCAGCGCCCCGCGATACGGGGATCCGAGTCAGGGACGCCAGTTGGCGTTGTTCTCCCAGAACTGGACGGAACGCCGGTAGGCCTCGCGATCCAGCGGCACGCCCGAGCCGCCCTCTTCCACGCCCAGCGCATTGCGCATCATCGTGATCGGCGCCATCGGCACTTCCTCGGGCTCGGCGGTGTAGATGCAGCCGACGATGCCCCAGTCGGCCTCGATCGGTGAACCTTCCTTCGCCAGCTGCTCGGCGCTGTACAGGATCACCACCAGGTAGCTCGCACGCGGCGACTCCACGCCCTCGAACCAGCGTACCAGCACCGGTAGCTCCTCGCGATTGCGTGCCTCGTAGCCGCTACGCAGCAGATGACGGTTGGCGTCGGTGACCGGCACCGTCAGGCAGCGCGTGCTGGTCCAGTTCTCGTAGACGAACAACTTGCAGAACGGCGCGTAGCCGTCGAGCACCTTCAGCGGTGCATGCGCATTGAGGTGTGCCTCGAACTGCTCGGCAGTGCAGTCCTGGATGGTGTTGCCGCGCGGCACGCGCGGGAACAGGCGGGGACGGGCGAAATCGGTAAGGACGATGGACATGGCGCGGCGTGGTCAGGGAATCCGCTGCACAGGGTAACCGCCCCGGCGCCAGGGAGGACGGCATGCCGATGGTCACTGGCATCCCCCGCCCTCTTGCCGCACCCTGCGCACGACCCACCGCAAGGATCGCCGGCTCATGGAAGCAGCACGCGCGTTGCCCCACCCCGTCCGCCGCCGATGGCTGAAGGTGCTGGCGGTCGTTCTGCTGACACCGCCATTGCTGTTCATCGCCGCCCTGCTCTGGCCGCTGCGTGCACCGCCGCTGCCCGAGGTCGGCGACAACCGGATGATCATCAATGCGCGGGTAGTGGACATCGTGCGCGGCCAAGCCAGTGAGCCCACCACGGTCACCATCCGCAACGGCACGATCACCGCCATCGGCGAAGGCGTTGCCGATACAGCGTTGCCGGTCTTCGACGCCGGTGGCCGCTGGCTGCTGCCCGGCTTCTGGGACATGCACACCCACGCCCTGCAGCTGTCGCCGCAGCTGCAGTTCCCGTTGATGCTGGCCAATGGCATCACCGGCACCCGCGACATGATGGATTGCCCGCAGGCTGCCGATCCGCTGATCGCCTGCGTGGCCGACAAGCGCCGCTGGACCGCACAGGCCATTGCCGGGCAGCAGGTTGCACCGCGCTTCGTGCAGATCGCCAGTTTCTACTTCGAAGACCCGTCGCTTGCGCCGGAGACCGCCGCCGAGCGTGCGCGCACGTACAGCGCGCGCGGCGTCGACGCGTTGAAGGTCTACAACCGGCTGCGTGCGGATACCTACCAGCGGCTGGCCACCGAGGCGCAGCAGCTGCGCCGTCCGCTGGTCGGCCACCTGCCCAGGGCCGTGCCTCTGGAAGACGCGGTGCAGGCAGGCCAGCGCGCCTTCGAACACGCCCATCTGTTCGTGCGTCATTGCTTCGACAACGCCGCCGCGTGGCGCGGCGGTACGCTGGATGGCGAAGACCCGACCGCACTGGCCGAACGCATGGTCGGCGGCTACCAGCCTTCCGTGTGCAATGAGGCGTTCGGTTTGATGCAGGCCAGCGGCGCCGCGTTCGTACCCACCCATGTCACCCGCGAAGAGGATGCGCGTGCACGCGACCCCGCCTTCATCAACGATCCACGCCTGGCCTATCTGGATCCACTTTCGCGCTGGGCATGGCGCGATGATCTGACGGCCACCACCGAACGCTATCCTGGCCTGCGCGGCGAAGACGCGTTGAAGGCGTACTTCGCGCATGGACTGGTCCTGACCGGTGCCGCGCACCGTGCCGGCGTCAGTGTGCTGGTCGGCACCGATACCGGGCTGGGCGGCTTGCGCTATCACGATGAACTGCAGTGGCTGCGGCAGGCAGGCCTGAGCCAGGCCGAGGTGCTGCGCGCGGCAACGTTGCACGCGGCGCGCCATCTTGACCTACAGGCGTTGCATGGCAGTGTCGAAGTCGGCAAAGCCGCCGACCTGGTATTGCTCGATGGCAATCCGCTCCAGGACACCGCCAACACCCGTCGTGTGCACGCGGTGCTTCTGGCCGGGCACCTCTACGACCGCCCGCGGCTGGATGCACTGCTTGCCTACGCTCGTGCGCAGGCACGTTCACCGGCGGTGATGGCGCGCCTGCTGTGGGGCTTCATCACCAGCCCGGTCAGTGCCGAGCTGTAGCGGCAGCTACAACGCCATCCGCTCGCGCAGTTCACGCGCCTGCCGCCGCGACACCTCCACCTCGCTGCCGTCATCCAGTGCCAGGTCGTAGCCGTCGCCGATGCTGGGCGTCACACCACGGATGCGCCGCAGGTTGACCAGCGTGTTGCGGTTGGCACGGAAGAACAGATCCTGCGGCAGGCGTGCCTCCAGCGCGCTCAGGCTGCGGGCCAGCAGCGCGTTCTGGTCGCGGAACCACAACCGCGTGTAGTTGCCATCCACCACCAGCCGGCGGATTTCGGACACCGCCACGAACCAGCAGCGTTCGCCCTCGCGCACGAACACCTGGTCCTGCGCGCCCAGCGTGCCGCGAGATTCCGGCGTTTCTGCCGCCACGACTTCTCGCTCACGCGCCCGCTGCAGCGCCTCCAGCAGCCGTGGCGCTTCCACCGGCTTCACCAGGTAGTCCAGCGCATTGGCCTGGAACGCGCGCACTGCGTAGGTGTCGTAGGCGGTGACGAACACCACGGCCGGCACCGTCTCCAGACCATCCAGCACATCGAAGCCGCTGCCGGAAGGCATCTGCACATCCAGCAGCACCAGGTCCGGCGCCAGCGTGGCGATCGCCTCGCGTGCGGCAGGCACATCGTCGGCCTCGCCCACGCACTGCACCCACGGCAGCGCCGACAGCAGCGTGCGCAGTTCCTGCCGCGCCAGCCGCGCATCATCAACGATCAACACGCGCAGCACGCCACTCATTGCGGAATCTCCAGCAGGGCCTGCATGCGGTCGCCAACCGGCTGCAGGATGAAACGACCACGCGTGCCGAGCTGGGCACGCAGATAGGCCAGGCCGACGCCGTGGCCATGCGTGGGCTCGCTGGCGCCGCCCAATGGGTTGTCCACCTGCAGGCGCAGCACATCATTGTCCAGCGTGGCACGGATCTGCACGTCACCACCACCCGGGCGACTGGCGATGCCGTGCTTGATCGCGTTCTCCACCAGCAGCTGCAACGCCATCGCCGGCAACTGCGCCTGCGTGGCATCGGCATCGATGTGCTGCTTCACCTGCAGGCGCTGTTCGAAGTGGATCGCCTCGATGGCGAGATAGTCGTCGACCACTGCCAGTTCCTCGGCCAGTGTCACCTGCTCGCTGCGGTTGTGCGCCAGCGCCTGGCGCAGCGTGCGCGACAAGCGGGTGACCATGTCGCGTGCGCGCTCGGGATCTTC
Source organism: Stenotrophomonas sp. GW821-FHT09E08 (assembly GCF_059416125.1). Taxonomy (NCBI): domain Bacteria; kingdom Pseudomonadati; phylum Pseudomonadota; class Gammaproteobacteria; order Lysobacterales; family Lysobacteraceae; genus Stenotrophomonas; species Stenotrophomonas sp. GW821-FHT09E08. The sequence continues at coordinate 60,368 of NZ_JBWKOO010000014.1, read as the reverse complement.
CAGGATCAAGGCACGCAGGTTGTTCAACGCGTTGAACATGAAGTGCGGATTGAGCCGTGCGCGCAGGGCATCGCGTTCCAGCGCACTGCGCTCGGCTTCGGCACGCAGGCGGGCCAGCTCACTGTGGCGTGCGCGGCGCAGGCCATGCAGGCCGGCCCACAGGCCGGTCCACATCAGCAGGAACAGCGCGGTGTTCATCCAGTACACCAGCAGCGAGGACCACTGGTAGTCGGCGTGCCCTCCGGGCAACCGCACCCAGTCCAGTGCCAGCGACGGCAGCAGCAGTGCAGCCGTCACCGCCTGTGCAACGCTGGCGCCGATCATCACCCCGGCAGCCAGCTTCAACACCAGCAGGCCCAGCCCGCCGTCCCACCAGCGCTGGCGCAGCGCGACCGAACGCAATGCGCCGCTGCACAGCCAGAGCGTGACCGCGATGCTGACGCTGATCAAGGCCACGCCGCTGAACAGTACGCCGCCCCCGATCCGCATCCCGACCCACAGGCTGTACATCGCGTAGCCGGCCCACGCCAACGCGTTGAGTGTCCAGAAACGACGGGATGACGTGGTGGCGTCCATGCGGGCTCTCGGCGGCGGCAGGAGGGCGGACAACGGTCAGGGATGTGCGGCGAGGAAACGCTGCACCTGCTCCTGCAACCAGCGCGGATCATCCCACATCAGGAAGTGGAAGCCCCGCGCACTCATCGCGATCTGCACGCCGTGCAGCTTCGCGTACTGGGCCTGGAACACCGCCCGGGTGCTGTCCTCGGTAGCGCCCATCGGCTGGTAGCCGGCCCAGCTGCCCAGCACCAGGGTTGGTGCGCTGATCGAGGCGATGCTGCCGCGCAGGTCGGTGGTCATCACCGCATGCATGGCATCGGCCGTGGTCTGGCGGTCGCTGCCCTCGCCCCAGCGGCCCAGCTCCGCCTGGTGCTGCGGATCGCGGGTCATGCCCGGCAGACCTGCCTTCAACTGCGCCTGCCATTGCGCGGCATCGGCGGCGAGCATGCCCTTGCGCAGCTGGTCGGCCATCGGCCGCACGCTGTCAGCCGTGGCGTTCGGGTCACGCGCGGCCGGCAGGAACGGCAACGCATCGACCACCACCAGTGCGCTGACCGCCGCCGGCTCGGCCTGCGCCATCTGCAGCCCCAGCAGGCCACCGAGGCTGTGGCCGATCACCACCACCGGGCCCAGGTGCTGGTCATGCAGGTAGGCAAGCAGCTGCCCACGCATCGCCGGCAGGAATTCGGCCGGGCGCGGATCGGCCGGTGCGGCGCCGGCAAAGCCGGGCAGCTGCACCAGGTGGCACTGCACATCCTTCAGCGCCAGGCAGGTCTCGCGCCAGACCTCGGCGCTGCTGTTCAGGCCGGGGATCATCAGCAGGGGGCGGCCGTTGCCGACTACTTCGACCTGCACCTTGCCGGTGCCGGTGACGGCGGCCGCATGGGCCGAACCGGAGCCAAGCACGGCCATCGCCATGCCGATCATGGCCAGCCGGGCCAGCGCCTTCAGTGCGTACCAGAGTGCCAGGAAGATCTTCATCGTCTGCTCCTTCGTGGGGTGGATGTTGCCGGGATGGGAGCAGCGTGGGTCGGACCGAGGCATACCGGTTGCGATTTCGGAGCAGCGGCCGCACGGCGGGGCGAACGGTCGCGGGCCGGGGTTGGCGGGCCCTCACGCAGTCGTCAAACATCCATCTTGATGAAGCGATATACTTCTTCGCACCTGCCGCCGCCGCCCGCGCCATGACCGCCATCAGCTTCGAGTTCTATCCGCCCAAGACCGACGAACAGCGCAGCCAGCTGGACCGCGCTGCGGCCAAGCTGAAGGATCACGGTCCCGACTACGTGTCGTGCACCTTCGGCGCCGGCGGCTCGACCCTGAGCTATACCTCCGAAACCGTGCGCCACCTCAACCAGCACCACGGTTTCGATGCGGCGCCGCACCTGTCCTGCGTCGGCGGCACCCGCCAGGAAATCCGCGAGCTGCTCAAGCTGTACCGCGCCATCGGCTGCCGCCGCCTGGTCGCACTGCGCGGCGACCTGCCCTCGGGCATGGGCTTCCCCGGCGACATGCGCTATGCCGCCGAGCTGATCGCCTTCATCCGCGCCGAGCACGGCGATGCGTTCCACATCGAAGTGGGCGCGTATCCGGAGACGCACCCGCAGGCGAGCGATGCGCTGGCCGACCTGAAGCACTTCAAGGCCAAGATCGATGCCGGTGCCGATGCGGCGATCACCCAGTATTTCTTCAACCCGGATGCCTACTTCCACTTCGTCGATGAAGTGCGCCGGCTCGGTGTGCAGGTACCGATCACCCCCGGCATCATGCCGATCGCCAACTTCAGCCAGCTGCGCCGCTTCTCCGAACAGTGCGGTGCGGAGATTCCGCGCTGGATCAGCCGCAAGATGCAGGCCTATGGCGATGACGCCGAATCGGTGCGTGCATTCGGCACCGAAGTGGTGGCCCGGCTGTGCCAACGGCTGATCGAAGGCGGAGCGCCCGGCCTGCACTTCTACACCCTGAATCTGGCCAAGCCGACCACCTCGGTGCTGAAGCTGCTGCAGGACTGAAAGCACGCCACGTCGCCTTGAACGGCGCTACCCTGCGTCGATGAACCGGCTTTTCTTCCTGCTGCTGTTGCCACTGTGGTCAGCAACGAGCGCTGCCCATGCGCAGTCCACGCGCCTGAACCGCTGCACCGATGCGCAGGGCCAGAGTGTCTACACCGACCGGCCCTGCGACAGCCTGGGCGCGCGGTCGCGGTTGCCACCGCCTGCGCCCGCCGGCAACACGATGCCGCGCGATACCCTGGGCGCGCGCTGTCCGCGACGGTTGAGTGAGCTGGTGGAAGCGCTGCGCACCGGCATCGTCAGCAACGATGTGAACCGGCTGTCTTCGCTGTACCTGTGGAGCGCAGTCTCCGACGCAGGCGCACAACGTATCCTCGGCCAGTTGGAATCGTTGGCGCGGCGGCCGTTGGTGGACGTGGTGCCGGTGTATCCGTCACAGGCGCTGGCGTCCTCGCAGGAGGAGGGTCAGAGCCCTGCTGCGCAGGGATCCGACCCTGAGCCGCCTGCCGCGCGGCATCCTGTCGGTCTGCGCCTGGAGCAGACGCTGCCCGGCAGCGCGTCGCGCGCTTCGACGGTGCTGGGGTTGCGGCGACAATACGGGTGCTTCTGGATCACGTTGTAATCGGGAGGGGTTCATCCACGCATGGCGTGGATCTACTGCATCCGGTGAGGGGTCGGATCCCTTTCCAGCGGAAAGGGCTCTGACGCCGCGTGCACGGCGTTACGCTGGCCACAGCCCGCGAATCGCAGCGATGCCCTGCCCGCCATGGCGGCGCGCCTCGGCGATGTGGCCGCTGCCCATGCCACCCAGTGCATAGATCGGCAACGATACCTGCGCGCGCAATGCGGCGAAGGCATCCCAGCCCATCGGTGCGGCAGCGGGATGGCTGGCCGTGGCCTGCACCGGGCCCAGCACGGCGAAGTCACAGCCCAGCCGCTGCGCAGCCTGCAGCTGCCGCAGGTCATGGCAGGACGCGGCAACCAGCTGTCCCTCTGGCAGCGGTCGTTTCTCCAGTTCCAGCAGCTGTTCGCTGCCCAGGTGCACGCCCACGCCCAGTGCGCGCGCCAGTTCGATATCGCGGTTGAGCAGCCACTGCACGCCGCTGCGCCGATGCGTGCGCAGGGCCTGTTCCAGCATCGCCTGCCGCTGTGGATGCGTCGGAGGCAGGCGCAACTGGATGCGCTGCTGGCCCGCGCCTACCGCGCGCTGCAGCTGCTCATGCCAGTGCTGTATGCCACTGTCATCGTCGGCCGGCGCCGGGGTGATCAGGTAGCTGTCGGGCTGGCGCAGGGCGGCCACCACTGGCAGGTCGGCCGGCGGCATCGAGTAGCGGCCCAGCTTGTCCGGCGCCACCCAGGTGATCGCCTGGCCCTCTCGCCCGCGCGGGGTGCCCTTCCAGCTACGTACATGGCGCACTTCCAGGGTCAGGTGCTTGTCCGGGTAGCGCTGTGGCACGTCCATCAGCCACTCGCCGACATCCGCCTCGATACCCAGTTCCTCACGCAGCTCGCGCACCAGCGCCTGTTCGGAGGTTTCGCCGGATTCGCGCTTGCCGCCGGGGAATTCCCACAGGCCGGCCATGTCGCGGTTCTCGGTACGGCGGTTGAGCAGCACGCGGCCACGGGCGTCGGTGATGACGGCGGCCACGACGTGGATCGATCGGGTGGGGGAAGGCATGGGGGAAGCATGCCCAGAACAGGGCGGGCCGCGCAATCTCGGATCTGGCCGGATCAGCCGCGCGAAACAGCCGCCATGAAAGAAAAGCCCCGCTTTCGCGGGGCTCTTCGGGTCAGCTCAGCTGGCCGTGGCAGTGCTTGTACTTCTTGCCACTGCCGCAGGGGCATGGATCGTTGCGGCCGATCTTCGGCTCGTCACGCTGCGCCTGTGCGATGCCCTGCTGGGCGGCCTGCACCTGCGCCGCTTCCTCGTCGGCACTGTAGCTGCCAACGTCCTGGTGCTGGAACTGCGACTGGCTCAGGCGGGCTTCGACCTGCTGGCGCTCGGCCGCTTCCAGTGCCTGCACTTCCTCGTCGCTGCGGATGCGCACGCGCGACAGCAGGGTCACCACTTCGCGCTTGACGTTCTCCAGCATGTCCGAGAACAGCTCGAAGGCTTCCTTCTTGTACTCCTGCTTCGGCTGCTTCTGCGCATAACCACGCAGGTAGATGCCCTGGCGCAGGTAATCCATGCGTGCCAGGTGCTCCTTCCAGCTCTGGTCCAGCACGGTCAGCATCACGTGCTTCTCCAGCGCGCGCATGGTCTCTTCGCCAACACCGGCTTCCTTCTCGGCGAAGTGCTGGTTGACGCGCTCCTGCACCTTGGCGGCGATGGCTTCAGCGTCCAGCTCCTCGTGTTCCTTGACCAGACCGGTCAGCGACATCTGCAGGCCGAAGTCCGACTCCAGGGTCGCTTCCAGGCCACGCAGGTCCCACTGCTCGTCGATCGAGTTCGGCGGCACGAAGCGGGCGACGATGTCGAAGATCACGTCGTCGCGGATGCCATCGACGTTGTCCTTCACCGACTCGGCGTCCAGCAGCTCGTCGCGCTGGGCGTAGATCACCTTGCGCTGGTCGTTGTTGACGTCGTCGAAGTCCAGCAGGTTCTTGCGGATGTCGAAGTTGTGGGCCTCGACCTTGCGCTGCGCCTTCTCGATCTGGCGGCTGACCAGGCGGTCCTCGATGACGTCGTCTTCCTTCATGCCCATCATGCGCATCGCCTTCTGCACCCAGTCGGAGGCGAAGATGCGCATCAGGTTGTCTTCCAGCGACAGGTAGAAGCGGGACGAACCCGGGTCACCCTGGCGGCCCGAACGGCCACGCAGCTGGTTGTCGATACGGCGCGATTCGTGGCGCTCGGTGCCGACGATGTGCAGGCCGCCGGCAGCCTTCACCGCTTCGTGGCGCTGCTGCCAATCGGCCTTGACCGCGGCCTTCTGCGCATCGGTGGCGTCCTCGCCCAGCTCATGGATCTCCGCTTCCAGGGAACCACCCAGCACGATGTCGGTACCACGGCCGGCCATGTTGGTGGCGATGGTGACCGCGGCCGGGCGGCCGGCATTGGCGACGATGGTCGCTTCGCGGTCATGCTGCTTGGCGTTGAGCACTTCGTGCTTCACGCCGGCCTTGCGCAGGTGCTCGGACAGCATTTCCGAGGTTTCGATCGAGGTGGTACCCACCAGCACCGGCTGGCCACGCTTGGCGCACTCTTCGATGTCGGCCAGCACCGCGTTGAACTTGCCCTTGCGGTTGAGGAACACCTGGTCCGGGCTGTCCTTGCGGATGGTCGGGCGGTTGGTCGGGATCACCACCACTTCCAGGCCGTAGATGCTCTGGAATTCGAAGGCTTCGGTATCGGCCGTACCGGTCATGCCGGACAGCTTCTTGTACATGCGGAACAGGTTCTGGAAGGTGATGCTGGCCAGCGTCTGGTTCTCGCGCTGGACCGGCACGCCTTCCTTCGCTTCCACCGCCTGGTGCAGGCCATCGGACCAGCGACGGCCGGACAGGGTGCGGCCGGTGAACTCATCGACGATGACCACTTCGCCATCGCGCACGATGTAGTCCACGTCACGCTGGTAGATCGCATGCGCGCGCAGCGCGGCGTTGAGGTGGTGGACCACCGTCAGGTTCTGCGGCGCGTACAGGCCTTCGGTCTCGGCATTGAGGATGCCGGCCTCGACCAGCAGCTGCTCGGCGTGCTCCATGCCTGCTTCGGACAGGTGCACCTGCTTGCCCTTTTCGTCGACCCAGAAGTCGCCTTCGCCGTCTTCCACTTCCTGCTTGACCAGGTTCGGCACGACGCGGTTGACGCGGATGTACAGCTCCGGGGAATCATCGGCCGGGCCGGAGATGATCAGCGGGGTACGCGCTTCGTCGATCAGGATGGAGTCGACTTCGTCGACGATGGCGTAGTGCAGGCCGCGCTGGTAGCGGTCGGCCTTGGACAGCGCCATGTTGTCGCGCAGGTAGTCGAAACCGAATTCGTTGTTGGTGCCGTAGGTGATGTCCGAGGCGTAGGCTTCGCGCTTGTCGCTGTGCGGCATGCCCGGGTATACCACGCCCACGCTCAGGCCCAGCCAGTTGTACAGCTTGCCCATCTGCGCGGCGTCGCGGCGGGCCAGGTAGTCGTTCACGGTGACCACGTGCACGCCCTTGCCTTCCAGCGCGTTGAGGTACACCGGCAGGGTTGCCACCAGGGTCTTGCCTTCACCGGTGCGCATTTCTGCGATCTTGCCCAGGTGAAGCACCATGCCGCCGATCAGCTGCACGTCGTAGTGGCGCATGCCCAGCACGCGGCGGCCGGCTTCACGGCAGACCGCGAACGCTTCCGGCAGCACCTTGTCCAGGGCTTCACCATCGGCGATGCGCTGCTTGAACTCCGGCGTCTTGGCCTGAAGCTGCTCGTCGGAAAGCTTCTCGATCTCCGGCTCCAGCGCATTGATCTTGGCGACGATGCGGTTGAGCTGGCGCAGCTGTCGTTCGTTACGACTGCCAAATACGCGGGTAAGCAGGCTGTTGATCATTGAAGGAACCGGGTTGGATGGACACGACGCCCGGCCTCCCCCTTGGGATCCGTCCGTCGCAAACGAAACAGGGCGCCTGGCGCCCTGTCGATGGCAACACCCATTGTAGCTTGGGACGGCCGGCTGAGGTTTCAACCCTTCGGCGATGGGGTCAGAGCCCTTCCGTGCTGCGGAAGGGATCCGACCCCGTGCGGGATCGGGGTCGGATCCCATTCGCCATGGCGAATGGGCTCTGACCCCAGACCAGGGTTCAGCCGCGGCTGATGCGGCCGACCGGCGTGTTGCCGCCGTCGCCGAGGAACTTGCGCGGGTTGACCACGTTGCCGTTCTCCCACACCTCGAAGTGCACGTGGGCACCGGTCGAACGGCCGGTGGAACCGGCCTTGGCCACTTCCTGCCCGGCACGGACCAGGTCGCCGACCTTCACCACCAGGCGCGAATTGTGCGCGTAGCGGGTGACATAGCCATTGCCGTGGTCGACGTCGACGACGTTGCCGTAGCCGCCCTTCACGCCGGAGAAGCTGACCACGCCTTCGGCCACGGCCATCACCGGGTCACCGACCCTGGCGTGGAAGTCCATGCCCTTGTGGGTGGCCGCACCGCGGCCGAACGGGTCGGCACGGGTGCCAAAGCCGGAGGTCACGTAGCTGTTGCGGATCGGCATGCGCGACGGCACGGCGTTCTGCTGCAGCTGGTGGTCGAACATCAGCGATTCCATCACCGACAGCTGGCGGCCTGAAGCAGCGAAGCGCTGCTCCAGCACCTGTAAGTCGGCGTTGACGTCCTTGACCGGGATGTCGGTAGTCGGGCCACCAGCATCGCCGTCACCGAGGCCGGGGGTCTCGTTGAAGTCGAACTCGCCGTCTTCCAGCTTGCCCATCTGGGTCAGGCGTTCGCCGAGGGCGTTGAGGCGGGTGGCCTGGGCCTGCAGCTCGCCAAGGCGGGCTGCCAGCGCGTTGACCTGGGTCTGCGCGTCGCGCCGGACCTTGGCCAGCTCCGCGTCCTGGCGCTCGACCTTGGCCTGCAGCCGGGAATCATTCAGCGCGCTGGCGCCAATGCCGCCAGCAAGGCCGATAATGCAGCCTACCCCGAGCACGCTGCCCAGCAGGGCACGGGGGCGGTCCTCGAAATAGAACCGCAAACGCGCGATGGGCGACGATTTGGCCTGTCCTTCACGCGTTTTGATTACGATCTTTTTGAATGCCATCAGTGAGTTTTCATGTCTGAGCCGAAATCCAGCGTTCGCCCCGCCTCCAAGCCCAAACCGGCGCTGGATGCGGTGATGGCTGACAAAAGCGGGAACCCGCTGCGGCGTGCCTTGTGGCTCGACGCGCTGGACCGTCAGTTGCGCCCCCAGTTGCCGCCACCTCTGCGCAGCCGTTGCCGGCTGGCCAATGTGGACGGGGAACACCTCGTTTTTCTCGTCGAATCCCCGGTCTGGCATGCCAAGTTGCGGCTTGCCGAAGCCCAGTTGCTCGACGCGGCCCGTTCCATCGGGCTGAAGGCCACCAAGGTGACCATCAAGACTGCGTCCTCCACTCCCACGCGCTCCCCAGCGCTCGACAACCGGAATGGACCCCACGCAGTTTCAGCCGCCACGCACAAAGGGCTACGCGACGCCTTGGCTTGCCTGCAGGACGTTCCTTCAAAGCCGAAGAAACGGTCCTGATGACAACGGAGCATCCGGCTCCGCTCCCCGTCGCGCGTGTCACCACGGCGTGAAACATTTCGGGGGCCGGGTCGCATCCTAGCTGCCATCCGGGGCCCTGTCGTTAGATTGTTGTTAAAACTACGTTAAATTCAGGCTTCCGATCCAACAGGTTCACAAAACCGTGACCTCGAACCGGCCTTGACGCCCCTCAAGCGCGCTGAATGCGCGGCGGGCGCCTGAAACGACAACGCCGCCCTCGAAGGCGGCGTTTTTGTCTTTGAATTCAACAGTCTATGCTGATCAGGCGTAAGCCGGCGTCGCATACTCGACCGGGTCCGGGGTGGCCGGGGAGTCGAAACTGACCCATTCCCAGGCGGTGGCGTCGGCCATCAGCGCCCGCACCAGCTTGTTGTTGAGCGCGTGGCCGGACTTGAAGCCCTCGTAGGCGCCCAGCACCTGGCCACCGGCCAGATAGAGGTCGCCGATCGCGTCGAGGATCTTGTGGCGCACGAATTCGTCGGCGTAGCGCAGGCCGTCTTCGTTGAGCACGCGGAACTCGTCCAGCACGATGGCGTTGTCCATCGAACCGCCCAGGCCCAGGTTGCGTTCGCGCATGTACTCCAGGTCGCGCATGAAGCCGAAGGTGCGCGCGCGGGAGATTTCCTTGGTGTAGGCCAGCGTCGAGAACTCGATTTCCTGGCGCGACTGCTTGGCCGGGATCATCGGGTGGTCGAACTGGATGGTGAAGCCCAGCTTGTAGCCCTCGTACGGGGTGAAGCGGGCCACCTTGTCGCCTTCGGTCACTTCCACCGTCTTCAGCACGCGGATGAAGCGCTTGGGCGCACCCTGTTCCACGATGCCTGCCGACTGCAACAGGAACACGAAGGGACCGGCCGAACCGTCCATGATCGGCAGCTCGGCCGAGGACAGTTCGACGATGATGTTGTCCACACCCAGGCCGGCCAGCGCCGACATCAGGTGTTCGACGGTCTGGATCTTGGCGTCGTTGCAGGTCAGGCCGGTGCACAGGGTCACTTCGGTGACCAGTTCGGCCTTGGCCGGCACTTCCACGACCGGGTCCAGGTCCACGCGGCGGAACACGATTCCATGGTTGACCGGTGCCGGGCGCAGGGTCATGTAGACCTTGTCACCGCTGTGCAGGCCAACGCCGGTGGCGCGGATCGTGTTCTTGAGGGTGCGTTGCTGGATCATGGGGGTGGACCGGAAGTGACACATTAGATTAACACGCAGGGTCCCCTACCCCGACTGAAACGCCGGCAGGACACACCGGCGCGCCGGTAGGACGCGCGTGAAGCAGGGCGGCCGGGCCCATCCTGGCCCGGCGCCCGCGTTTTCAGGACATGGTGGCGCAACCCGGGGAGGACAAGCCCCGGGCCGGGCCGCTTAGTCCGCCTGGCGGCGCAGGAAGGCCGGGATGTCCAGGTAATCGTTCGGCAGTTCCGCCGCCGCCGGGGCCGAAGCGGCCGGGGCCGACGGAGCGGAGGCTGCCGCGGTATCGCTGCTGGCACGACGCAGGCCCAGGCCCATGCCACCCACCGCCTTCGACACGGCGTCGCCGCCATTGTCGAACTCGCCGAACTCCGGCTGGCCGGTGGTGGCGTTGCGGACCAGCTTGATCGGCGCACGCTCGCCCGGACGCTGGGACTTGCTGGCCGAGACGCGGTTCAGGCCGGTGGCGACCACGGTCACGCGCACTTCGTCCTGCATGTCCGGGTCGAGCACCGTACCCACCACCACGGTTGCATCTTCCGAAGCGAAGCCGTCGATGGTTCGGCCGATCTCGTCGAACTCGGCCATGGTGAAGTCGGCGCCGGCGGTGATGTTGACCAGGATGCCGTTGGCACCGGCCAGGTTCACGTCGTCCAGCAGCGGGTTCTGGATCGCCGATTCGGCAGCGGCCTGCGCGCGGTCATCACCGCGGGCGGTGCCGGTACCCATCATTGCCAGGCCCATTTCGGACATGACGGTGCGCACGTCGGCGAAGTCGACGTTGATCAGGCCCGGACGCACGATCAGGTCGGCGATGCCCTGCACGGCGCCCTGCAGCACGTCGTTGGCGGCACGGAAGGCCTGGATCATGGTCGCATTGCGACCCAGCACGGTGATCAGCTTCTCGTTCGGGATGGTGATCAGCGAGTCGCAGTGCTGGCTCAGCTCTTCGATGCCCTTCAGCGCGACCTGCATGCGGCGACGCCCTTCGAACGGGAACGGCTTGGTGACCACGGCCACGGTCAGGATGCCCATTTCCTTGGCCAGCTGTGCCACCACCGGCGCAGCGCCGGTGCCGGTGCCGCCGCCCATGCCGGCGGTGATGAACACCATGTCCGCGCCCTGCAGCGCGTCCATGATGCGCTCACGATCTTCCAGAGCAGCCTGGCGGCCGACTTCCGGGTTCGCGCCTGCGCCCAGGCCCTTGGTCACGTTGGTACCCAGCTGCAGCTGCAGCTTGGCACCACAATTCTTGATGGCCTGCGAGTCGGTGTTGGCGGTGATGAACTCCACGCCATCCACCGCCGAGTTGACCATGTGCGCCACGGCATTGCCGCCGCCGCCGCCCACGCCAACCACCTTGATCACCGCATTGGGTGCCATCTTTTCGATCAGTTCAAAATGCGCCATGTCCGTGTCCTCGTTGTATCCGCTTCGGCTGGCATGGGCATTCGGGCGTCCTGCCTTCCTGCTGCATGCCGGCGTTGCGGCTGTGTGGGTTGTGTGTTGCCGGTGCTGCGTTGTGTTGCGGGTACTGCGGGTGTTGCGCCCGGGCGATGCCGGGGTTTACCGGTTCCGCGTCAGAACTCGCCGCGGAACCACGTCTTGAGTTTCTTGAACATGCTTCCCGCGCGCCCGGTCGGCAGCGACGGCCGGCGCGGGTGCTCGATCTGGCTGCCCATCAGCAGCAGGCCCACGCCGGTGGCGTGTACCGGGTTGCCGACCACTTCACCCAGGCCGGTGACGTGCTGCGGGATGCCCACGCGCACCGGCATCTGCAGCATTTCCTCGGCCAGCTCCACCACGCCCTCCATCTTCGAAGCACCACCAGTCAGCACCATGCCGGCGCGCACCAGTTCCTCGAAGCCAGAGCGCCGCAGTTCGGCCTGAACCATCTCGAAGATTTCCTCGTAGCGGCCCTGCACCGCCTGCGCCAGCGAGTGGCGCGGCATGCGACGCGGCGGACGATCGCCCACCGACGGTACCTGGATGCTCTCCTCGGCAGTCGCCAGCTGGGCCAGGGCGCAGGCGTAGCGCACCTTGATCTGCTCGGCTTCCGGGGTCGGCGTGCGCAGCATGTGCGCGATGTCGTTGGTGACGTGGTCGCCGGCGATCGGCAGCGAGGCGGTGTGGCAGATCGCACCCTGCACGAACACCGCGATGTCGGTGGTGCCGGCGCCCATGTCGACCAGCACCACGCCCAGCTCGCGCTCGTCGGCGGTCAGCACCGCCACGCTGGAGGCCAGCGAGGACAGCACCAGGTCGTCCACCTGCAGGCCGCAGCGCTGCACGCACTTGCTGATGTTGGCCGCGGCCGACTGCGCGCACACCACCAGGTGTGCATGCACTTCCAGGCGCACACCGGTCATGCCGACCGGGTTGCGGATGCCTTCCTGCGAATCGTCCAGCACGTACTCGCGCGGAATCGCGTGCAGGATCTTCTGGTCGGCCGGGATCGCCACCGCCTTGGCCGCATCGAGCACGCGATCCAGGTCGCCCCAGGTCACTTCGCCGTCGCGGATCGGCACGATGCCGGGCGAGTTCTTGCACTGCACGTGGTTGCCGGAGATCGAGGCATACACCGAGCGGATCTCGCAGCCGGCCATCAGCTCGGCTTCTTCCACCGCGCGCTGGATCGACTGCACGGTCGATTCGATGTCCACCACCACGCCGCGCTTGAGCCCACGCGATTCATGCGAGCCGATGCCGATCACTTCGATCGGATTGCCCGGCGAGTACTCGCCCACCAGCGCCACCACCTTGGAGGTGCCGATGTCCAGGCCAACGATCAGCGATTTGTCACCCTTGCGATTCATGTTCTTTCCTGCGTGCTTCTGGCCGGGGTCGCCGGCGTTTTCGCCGACGTGGCCGGGGTACCCCAGCTCAGCGTGAAACCATTGGTGTAACGGAGGTCGGCGCGCTCGATCGGCGCGTCCTGACGGTTGAGCTGCGGCAGCACCTTGACGAAGCGCTGCATGCGCGAGCGCGCGTCATCGCGGCCGACCACCACTTCGGTGCCATTGCTGAGCACCAGCGACCAGCTGCCGCGCGCATCCATCGTCACCCGGCGCACGTCCACGCCGGCCGGTGCGAACAATGCACGCGAGTCGCTGTACAGCTTCATCACTTCTTCGGTCTGGCTGTCCGGGCCGTCCAGTTCGGGCAGCGCCAGGTCGGCCAGCTTCTTCGGCGTCGGGAACAGCTTGCCCTGCTCGGAAACCAGGCGGTCGTTGCCCCAGCGCGCGAACGGCTTGTGCTCGACCAGGGTCACTTCCAGCACGTCCGGCCACTGCTTGCGCACCCGCGCGCTCTCCACCCACGGCAGCTTTTCCAGCGCGTCCTGCGCGTCCTGAAGCTTGACTGCGAAGAAACCGGAGCGCGCATACGGCATCAGCACCTGCTGCAACTGCTCGGCCGGCACCCGCTTGAACTCACCGTGCACGCGCAGCTTCGCCAGCGGCCAGCGCTCGGCGCCGACCCAGCCATTGACCACGGCCACCACCGGCAGTGCAACCACCGACAGGGCCAACAGCCAGACGAAGATGCGCAGCAGCGCGTTCATGCGTGCGATGCCTCCAGAGTCTGTTCCAGCACGCGCCACACCAGTTCCTCGAAACCGATGCCGGCCTGGCGTGCGGCCTTGGGCACCAGCGAATGGCTGGTCATGCCCGGCGCGGTGTTCACTTCCAGCAGGAAGAAGCGGCCGCTGTCGCGGTCGCGCATCACGTCCACGCGGCCCCAGCCACGGCAGCCGGCAGCACGGAATGCAGCCAGCGCAATGCGGCGGATTTCATCTTCGGCATCACCGTCCAGGCCCGGGCACAGGTACTGGGTGTCTTCGGCGATGTACTTGGCGTTGTAGTCGTACCACTGGCCCTTGGGCACGATGCGGATCGACGGCAGCGCGACATCGCCGAGGATGGCCACGGTCAGTTCGTCGCCCACCACCATCTGTTCCATCAGCAGCTGGCCGTCGTAGCGCGCGGCCAGGGCCACCGCTTCGTCCAGGCCGGCGTCATCGGTGACCCGGCTGATGCCCACGCTGGAGCCTTCGTTGGCCGGCTTGACCACCACCGGCAGGCCCAGTTCGGCGGCCAGTGCATGCACCGTGGTCGCGTCGACCTTCCGGTACTGCGGGGTCGGCAGGCCCAGCGACAGCCACACCTGCTTGGTGCGGATCTTGTCCATGCTCAGCGCCGAGCCCAGCACGTTCGAGCCGGTGTACGGCACGCCGAAGGCGTCCATCAGGCCCTGCACGATGCCGTCCTCACCGCCACCGTTGTGGCCGTGCAGGATGTTGAACACGCGATCGATGCCACCGGCGGCGAGCGCCTTGGCCAGCGCCGGAATGCCATCCACCGCGAACGCATCGACGCCACGCGACTGCAGGGCTTCAAGCACGTTGCGGCCGGAGTCCAGCGACACCTCGCGTTCGCTGGAGCTGCCGCCCAGCAGCACGGCGACGCGGCCGAACACGGCCGGGTCGGTCACTCGCAGCGGCGGGAAGGTCAGCGCGCTCACGCCTCGCCCTCCCCCTTGAAGCCTTCCACCGCGATGTGGGTGGCCACGGCACCGATGTCGCCGGCGCCCATCATCAGCAGCAGATCACCGTCCTGCAGCACATCGGGCAGCACGCTGGCCAGCTCGGCGGCCTTGCCCACCACCACCGGCTCGCTGCGGCCACGCGCACGTATGGCGCGGGCCAGCGCATGCGAATCGGCACCGGCAATGGGTTCCTCGCCGGCCGGGTAGACCTCGCTCAGCACCAGTGCATCGACGCTGGACAGCACCGCGGCGAACTTGTCGAACTGGTCGCGGGTACGGCTGTAGCGGTGCGGCTGGAAGGCCACCACCAGGCGCTTGTCAGCCCAGCCACCACGGGCGGCGGCGAACACCGCCTCCAGCTCGCTCGGGTGATGACCGTAGTCGTCGATGATGCGGACCTTGGCGCCGCTGGCGGTGGTCACTTCGCCCAGATCGTTGAAGCGACGGCCAACACCGGCGAAACCTTCCAGCGCACGCGCGATCGCGTCCGGCGCAACGCCCAGCTGCCAGCCCACCGCAGCGGCGGCCAGCGCGTTGAGTACGTTGTGCTTGCCGGGCAGCGCCAGCACCACTTCCTGGCTGGTGCCCTGCGGCAGGCGCAGGGTGAAGCGCATGCGCGAGCCTTCCTGCACCACGTTCTCGGCACGTACGTCGGCCTGCGGGCTCATGCCGTAGCTCATCACGTGGCGCGGGGTCTTGGCGGCCAGCGCAGCCACTTCGGGATCATCGATGCACAGCACCGCCAGGCCGTAGAACGGCAGGCGCTGCAGGAACTCGGCGAACGCCGCCTGCACCCGCGCGAAGTCGTTGCCGTAGTTCTCCAGGTGGTCGGCATCAATGTTGGTGATGATCGACATCAGCGGATTCAGGCGCAGGAAGCTGCCATCGCTTTCGTCGGCCTCGGCCACCAGCCACTGTCCACCGCCCAGCTTGGCGTTGGCACCGGCAGCCAGCAGCTGGCCACCGATCACGAACGTCGGGTCCAGGCCACCTTCGCTCAGCACCGCAGCGGTGAGGCTGGTGGTGGTGGTCTTGCCGTGGGTACCGGCCACCGCGATGCCGCGGCGGAAGCGCATCAGCTCGGCCAGCATCGCCGCACGCGGCATGATCGGAATACGCTGGCTGCGCGCTTCCATCAGTTCCGGATTGTCTTCGCGGATGGCACTGGAGACCACCACGCAGTCGGTGCCCAGCACGTTGGCTGCGGAGTGGCCGCGCATGATGCGCGCACCCAGGCTGGCCAGGCGACGGGTCGCCACGTTGTCGGCGTTGTCCGAACCGGACACCTCATAGCCCAGCGTCAGCATCACTTCGGCGATACCGCTCATGCCGGTGCCGCCGATGCCGACGAAATGCACGCGCGGGAACGCGCGCACCAGGTCGTTGGTGTCGTGCAGGCGACGGATCATGCGCGGCCTCGCGCAGGGCAGGCGCGGTGGCATGCCTTCTTCATACAGCTTCCTCAAGAATGATATCGGCGATGCGCTCGGCGGCATCGACCTTTGCCAGGGCACGCGCGGCTTGCGCCATCTGCATGCGGCGGGCGGGATTTTCGGACAGATCACGCAGCAGTGCGGCAATGCCGTCAGCCAGCGTTCCGTCCTGCTTCAGCAAAACCGCCGCGCCGCGCTCGACCAGGTACTCCGCATTGCGGGTCTGGTGATCGTCGACGGCAGCGGGGAATGGCACCAGCACGCTGCCGACACCCACCGCGCACAGCTCGGCCAGCGTCGAAGCGCCCGCGCGGCACACCACCAGGTCGGCCCAGGCAAAGGCCTCGGCCATGTCGGCAATGAACGGGGTGATGTCAGCCTGCACGCCGGCCTTGGCATACGCCTCGACCGCTTCGGCATGCATCTTCTCGCCACTCTGGTGGCGCACCTGCAGCGGCACCCCGGCGCCCAGCGCGGCGATCGCCTGCGGCACGCCGTTGTTGAGTGCCCGCGCGCCCTGGCTGCCACCGACCACCAGCACGCGCAGCGGGCCATGACGGTCGGCGAAGCGCTGTTCCGGCGGTGCGATGGCGGCGATTTCGGCACGCACCGGGTTGCCGACGAACTCCTCGCGCTTGGCGAAGGTGCCCGGGAAACCGGTCAGCAGGCGGCGCGCATAACGCGACAGGATGCGGTTGGTCAGGCCCGGCGCACGGTTCTGCTCATGCACGATCAACGGCAGCCCATGCAGGCGCGTGGCCATGCCGCCCGGCCCGGAGGCAAAGCCACCGAAGGCGACCACCGCGCGAGGCTGGCGCTTGCGGATGATCATGCCGGCGGCGCGCAGCGCGCGCATCAACCGCCACGGTGCACCAAGCAGGGCCAGTTTGCCCTTGCCGCGCAGGCCGGTGATGGCCAGGGTGTCGATCGGAATGTCGTGCTGCGGCACCAGACGGGTTTCCATCGCACCATCGGCGCCCATCCAGGTGACGGGCACGCCACGCTCGCGCAGCACGCGGGCCACGGCAAGGCCGGGGAAGATGTGACCGCCGGTGCCACCGGCCAGGATCATCACCGGCCGTGCAGTGTTGGTGGCTGCGCTCATGACAGCCTCCCGAAGGTCGGTTCGATGCGCGACTGCAGGCGGCTGGTGCCACGTGCGGCGGCCGGCCCGGCAGCGGCGGCCACCGGTTCGGCGCTCATCGGCACGCTGGCCGCAGCCGGTGCGGCCGGCGCGTCCACGGGTGCATCGGCCACGGCCTCGTCGCCACCGCCGATACGCACGGCCTGGCGACGCTCGGCACGCTTGAGTTCATAGGACACGCGCAGCAGCAGGCCCATCGCCACGCAGGTCATCAGCACCGACGAACCACCGGAGGAGATCAGCGGCAGGGTCAGGCCCTTGGTCGGCAGGATGCCCAGGTTCACGCCGATCGAGACGAAGGTCTGCATGCTGATCCACAGGCCGATGCCGAAGGCGATGTAGCCGGAGAAGTGGCGCTTCATTTCCACGCAGCGCATGCCCAGCCAGAAGGTGCGGCCGACCAGCAGCGCGTACAGGGCCACGATCACGCAGGTGCCCAGGAAGCCGAACTCCTCGGCGGTGACCGAGAAGATGAAGTCGGTATGTGCTTCCGGCAGGTAGTACAGCTTCTGCACCGAGTTGCCCAGGCCAACGCCGGTCCACTCGCCGCGGCCCACCGCCATCAGCGCGTTGGACAGCTGGTAGCCGTCGCCCTGCTGGTCGGCCCACGGGTCCAGGAAGGAGGTGATGCGGCGCATGCGGTAAGGCTCGATGATCGCCAGCGCGCTCATGCCGACCAGGCCGATGATCACCGGCATCGACATGCGCGGCATGTTCACCCCGCCCAGCACCAGCATGCCGGCGGTGATCGCCAGCAGCAGGGTGGACGAACCGAAGTCCGGCTGCAGCAGCAGCAACAGCACCAGCGCACCGGCCACGCCCAGCGGCTTGAGCATCGCCGGCCAGGTCGCGTTGACCTCGTCGCGGAAGCGCACCAGGTAGCTGGACAGCCAGACGATGTAGAGCACCTTCACCGCTTCCACCGTCTGGAACTTGGAGATGCCCAGGTTGATCCAGCGGCGCGCGCCGTTGACGGTGCTGCCCAGGCCCGGCGCGAACACCGCCAGCAGCAGCACGAAGCAGCCCAGCAGCAGCATCTGGTTGTACTGCTCGATGGACTTCAGCTCGGTGCGGGCGGCAACGACCGCCAGCACGATGCCCACCGCCAGGAAGATCAGGTGTCGGTTGAGGTAGTAGAACGGGCTGCTCATCAGAGCGATCGAGCTGGACGCCACCATCACCACGCCGATGCCCGTGAGCGCGATGATCGCGCCCAGCAGCCACTTGTCGTAGCTGCCTTCGATGGCTTCAAGGCGTGTTGCCTGGCGGGACAGGTCGTTCATCTCAGCGCACCTTCAACGTGGCCAGGCCAATCAGCACGAGCACGACGGAGATGATCCAGAAGCGCACGATCACGCGCGGCTCGGGCCAGCCCTTCAGTTCGAAGTGGTGATGGATCGGCGCCATGCGGAACACGCGCTTGCCGGTCAGCTTGAACGAGGCGACCTGGATCATCACCGACAGCGTTTCGATGACGAACACGCCGCCCATGATCACCAGCACCAGCTCCTGGCGGGTGATCACCGCGATCGTGCCCAGCACGGCACCCAGCGCCAGCGCGCCGATGTCGCCCATGAAGACCATGGCCGGGTAGGTGTTGAACCAGAGGAAGCCCAGGCCTGCGCCGGCGATGGCCGCACAAATGATGACCAGCTCGCCGGCGCCCGGGATCTGCGGGATCTGCAGGTAGTTGGCAAACACCACGTTGCCCGAGGCATAGGCGAACACGCCCAGCGCGCAGGCAACCAGCACCGTCGGCATGATCGCCAGGCCGTCCAGGCCGTCGGTCAGGTTCACCGCATTGGAGAAGCCGACGATCCAGAAGTAGGCGATGGTCACGAAGCCGATGCCGGCCAGCGGCAGCGCCACCGACTTGAACATCGGGATGTAGAAGGTCAGTGCGGCCGGCACATCGGCCGTATAGAACAGGAACAGGCCCGCAGCCAGGCCGAAGATCGACTGCAGCAGGTACTTCCAGCGCGACTTCAGGCCGTTCGGATCGCGGCGGACGATCTTGATCCAGTCGTCGTACCAGCCGATGGCGCCGAAGCAGAGCATGACCGCCAACACCAGCCACACGTAACGGTTGCGCAGGTCGGCCCACATCAGCACCGACAGGGTGATGGTGAGCAGGATCAGCGAACCTCCCATGGTCGGCGTACCGGCCTTGGAGAAATGGGTCTGCGGACCGTCCTTGCGGATCGGCTGGCCGCCCTTGAACTGGGCAAGCTTGCGGATCATCGCCGGGCCGAGCCACAGCGACAGGAACAGGGCCGTCAACGCGGCAAGGATGGCGCGGAACGTCTGGTAGTTGAACAGCCCGAACAGGCTCTCCAACTGCTGCAACCATCGAGCCAGTTCATACAACATGCGGGGATTCCTCTCCTTGCGCCAGCAGCGCTTTGACAATCGTGTCCATGGCGCTGCCACGGGAACCCTTGACCAGGCAGCGCACGCCAGCGTGCAGCTCGTCCTTCAGCGCCTGCGACAGCGCGTCATGGGTGGCGAAATGACGGCCGCCTTCGCCGAAGGCGGTGGCGGCGGCGGCGCTGAGCGGACCCAGCGCATACAGGCGCTTCAGGCCAGCCGCGCGGGCGCGCAGGCCGGCCTGCGCATGCAGCGCTTCGGCATCCGGGCCCAGCTCGCGCATGTCGCCAAGCACCAGCCAGCCTTCTTCCGGAGCAGCAGCCAGGGCATCGATGGCCGCAGCCAGCGAACCCGGGTTGGCGTTGTAGCTGTCGTCCACCAGCACCGCACCGTTGCGCAGCTGATGGGCAATCTGGCGGCCCGGCACCGGCTGCGCATCGGCCAGGCCAGCTGCAACCAGCGCCAGCTCGATACCGGCGGCCAGTGCCAGGCTGGCCGCGGCCAGCGCGTTGCTGACGTTGTGGCGGCCCGGCAGACCCAGCACCACGCGGGCTTCGCCCATCGGCGACACCAGGGTGAACTGGCTGCCCTGCGCACCGGCGCGGATATCACGCGCAGTGACATCGGCGGTATGTTCCAGCCCATAGCGCAGCACACTGCAGCGCGCCGGGGTACCGACGAAGTGCTGTTCGAACCAGCGACCGTAGGCATCGTCGACGTTGATCACGGCCACGCCGTCAGCCGGCAGCGCGGCGTAGATCGCGCCCTTGGTGACGGCGACGCCGAGCAGGCTGCCCATCCGCTCCAGGTGCGCCGGGGCGATGTTGTTGACCAGCGCATAGCGCGGACGGGCGATGTCGGTCAGGTAGGCGATGTCACCCGGCTTGCCGGCACCCATCTCGTAGACCGCGTAGTCAGCATCTTCCGGTGCATCAATCACTGCCAGCGGCAGGCCGATTTCGTTGTTGCGGTTGCCCGGATTGGCGTAGACCACCTTGTGCGCGTGGCGGGCCACCTGCTGCAGGATTGCCAGCAGCAGGCTCTTCACGCTGGTCTTGCCGTTGCTGCCGGTGATCGCGAACACCTCGGTATCACGGTCACGCTGCATGCCGGTGGCGATCTTCGCCAGCGCCAGCTCGCTGTCGGCCACCAGCACCTGCGGCAGTTCGATCGGCAGCAGGCGCTCGACCAGCAGCGCGCTGGCACCGCGTGCCAGTGCGTCGGCGGCGAAGTCATGGCCGTCGAAACGCTCGCCACGCAGCGCCACGTACAGGCTGCCCGGGCCGAGGCTGCGGGTGTCGTTGCTGATCGCGTCGATGGCCACGTCGTCGCCGTGGATCTCGCCGCCGGCCCAGTGTGCGATCAGCGAAAGCAGGGTGCGCTTCATGCGATGCCCTCCCCGGCCTGCGATCTCAGCACGCCGACCTTGGCGGCCAACGCAGCGGCAGCCACTTCGGTGTCATCGAAGTCATGGCGCACGCCATTCACTTCCTGGTACGGCTCGTGGCCCTTGCCGGCGATCAGGATGATGTCGCCTGCATTGGCGCGCTTCACCGCCAGGCCGATCGCGCGCGCGCGGCTGCGCTGCACGGTCACGGCGGAGGCATCGGTGAAGCCGGCCAGGATGTCGGCCACGATCACGTCGCCATCTTCGCCACGCGGGTTGTCGTCGGTGACGATGACCTGGTTGGCCAAGCGCTCGGCAATCGCGGCCATCTGCGGACGCTTGCCGGTATCGCGCTCGCCACCGCAGCCGAACACGCAGAACAGCGTGCCCTGAAGGTGGCCGTGCAGGCTGTCCAGCGCCTGTTCCAGTGCGTCCGGGGTGTGCGCGTAATCCACCACCACGGTCGGCAGGCCCTCTTCGCCACCGAGGCGGTTCATGCGGCCGCGGATCGGCTGCAGCGCCGACAGCACCTCGGCAATGCGCGCAAGCGGCTGGCCCTGCGCATGCAGGGTGCCGGCCACGGCCAGCAGGTTGTCCACGTTGAAGCGGCCCAGCAGCGGCGACTGCACCGCCGCGCGCTGGCCGTCGATGACCAGTTCGAAGGCGATGCCACGGCCGTCCAGCTGCAGCGCTTCGGCGCGCACGCTGGCGTCGGTGGCACCGCGCGAGCTCAGGCCGATCGGCTGCACGCCCGCCGGCAGGCCGGCGAACAGCTGGCGACCGAACGCATCGTCCAGGTTGATCACCGCGGCCTTCAGGCCCGGACGATGGAACAGGCGCGCCTTGGCCGCACCGTAGCTGGCCATGTCGCCGTGGTAGTCCAGGTGATCGCGGGTGAGGTTGGTGAACACCGCCACGTCGTAGTGCACCGCATCCACGCGGCCCTGGTCCAGCGCGTGCGAGCTGACTTCCATCGCCACCGCGCGCGCGCCGGCGTCGCGCAGCTGCGCCAGCAGCGCATGCATCTGCAGCACCAGCGGCGTGGTGAAACCGGTCGGTTCAACCGCACCATAAAGTCCGGCGCCCAACGTGCCGATACTGCCACTGGGCGTTCCGAGCAGGTGCCAGGCCTGAGCCAGCAGCTGCACGGTGGAGGTCTTGCCGTTGGTGCCGGTCACGCCCACCATCGCCATTGCCCGCGACGGTGCGCCATGGAACTGGTCGGCCATCGCGCCCATGCGTGCGCGCAGGCCAGGCACCGCGATCGCATCGGCCGGTGCCGGCAGCTCGGCAGGTGCCGGCGGCTCGAACAGGATGGCGCCGGCGCCGGCCGCACGGGCCTGCTCGACAAACCCCAGGCCATGCGCGCCGAAACCGGCGATGGCGACGAAGGCATTGCCGGGCCGCACGGCGCGGCTGTCCAGCACCAGGCCGGTCAGAACGGGGTCGTGCCCTGCAAGAGCAACGTCCGGAAGCAACTGCGAAAGCAACATCGAAGGACTCATTGCGTGCCTCCCGTAGCGGGCGGCGTCTGGGCATGCGCGCTGGGCAGCGCAGCATCGAATTCAGCGGCGGCATCGACCGGCAGCGCGGCCTCGGCCGGTGGCGCCGGCAGGATCGAGGCCGAATGGCCGACCTTGCCGGACTGCTGTGCGGCCAGCCACGACTGCAGGTCGTCCAGCGGCACGTCCATCAGGCGCAGAGTGCCTTCCATCACGTTGTGGTAGACCGGCGCCGACACCAGGCCACCGTAGAACTTGCCGGCCTGCGGGTCATTGATGACGATGACGGTGGCAAAACGCGGATTGGTGGCCGGCACCACGCCGGCGAACAGCGCGTTGTAATGGCCGCGCTCGTAACCGCCGGGACCGGTCTTACGCGCGGTACCGGTCTTGCCGGCCACGCGGTAGCCCAGCACCGCCGCCTGCTTGGCGCCGCCCTGGGTGACCACCGTTTCCATCATCGCCACCACCTGCCTGGCGACGCTCTCATCGATGATCTGATGAGCTTCATTGCGCTGGCCTTTGACGAAGGTCGGCGCGATCAGCTTGCCGCCATTGGCCAACGCCGAATAGGCGGTGGCGATCTGCAGCGGCGTCACGTTCAGGCCGTAGCCGTAGGACATGGTGGTCTTGGTGGCGCCATCCCAGTTGGCCGGGCGTCGCACCACGCCACCGGATTCACCCGGGAAGCCGCTGTGCGGCACCGAGCCATAGCCGAAGCGGCGCACGCCGTCATAGAACACCTGGTCCGGCATCTTCGCCGCCACCTTGGCCGCGCCGATATTGGAACTGCGGGTGATCACACCGGTCACGTTCAGCACGCCATTGTTGCGCGGCACGTCGCGGATGGTGAAGCGGGCCACCTGCATGTAGCCCGGATTGGTGTCGATGACGGTGTCCTTGGTCACCGCGCCGGACTGCAGCGCGGTGGCGATGGTCAGCGGCTTCATCGTCGAACCCGGCTCGACCAGGTCGGTCACCGCGCGGTTGCGGCGGGTATCCGGGGCCGCGCCGCCCACCGAATTCGGGTTGTAGGTCGGTAGGTTGACCATCGCCAGGATCTCGCCGGTGGTCACGTCCATGATCACCATCGAACCGCCGGCCGCCTTGTTGGCCACCAGTGCGTTGCGCAGTTCCTTGAACGCCAGGTACTGGATGCGGCGGTCGATGCTGAGGGTCAGGTCCTTGCCCGGTTCGGCGGCGCGCAGCAGATCGCTTTCGACGGTCTCGCCCTTGCGGTTGCGGATCACCCGCTTGGCGCCGGCCTTTCCACGCAGCCATTCGTCGAACGCCAGTTCCAGGCCTTCCTGGCCGCGGTCGTCGATGTTGGTGAAGCCCAGCACGTGTGCCATCGCCTCACCCTGCGGGTAGAAGCGACGGAACTCGCGCTGCGCGGCCACGCCCGGAATCTTCAGCGCGACCACCTTCTCTGCCTCGTCCGGATTGATCCGGCGACGCAGATACATGAATTCCTTGTCCGACTTCTGAGACAGGCGACTGCTCAGCTCATCCACCGACATGCCGACTGCCTGCGCCAGCTCGGGAATGCGCTCGGGCGAACGCAGCAGGTCCTGCGGATTGACCCAGATCGAGGCGACCGGGGTCGACACCGCCAACGGCTCGCCGTTGCGGTCGGTGATCATGCCGCGCGAGGTCTTGATCGGCAGCTCGCGCAGGTAGCGGGCCTCGCCCTGGCGCTGGTAGAAATCGCTGTTGATGATCTGCACGTAGGCCGCACGGCCCACCAGCGACACCGAGCACAGGCCAAGCGCCAGGGCAACCCAGCGCAGGCGCTGGCGCAGGTTGAAGGCGTTGCGCGGGCGGTTGCGACCGGTCTTGCTCATGGGCGCACCACCACGATGTCGGCGGCCTCTGGGAACTTCATGCCGAGCTTCTCGCGGGCAATGCGATCGACACGGTTGGCTTCGGCCAGCGTTGCCTGCTCCAGCTGCAGGCGGCCGAATTCCAGATTGATGTCATCGCGCTTGCGCTCGGCGCGCGACAGCTCGATGAACGTCTGCCGGTGACGGTGACGCACGAACACGACGCCGATCGCCGAGGCCACGGTCGAGGCCAACAGGATGATCAGCAGCAGCCGGCTCATGCATCGGCCTCCCGCTTCTGGGCCACGCGCAGCACGGCGCTGCGGGCACGCGGGTTGGCCGCCAGTTCTTCGTCGGTGGCCTTGATGGCACCGCCGATCAGATCCAGGGTCGGTACGAACACCTCCGCCTCGGGCAAGCGGCGGTTGGCCGGCGGTGCCTTGGCCAGGCGGTTCATGTACTGCTTGACGATGCGGTCTTCCAGCGAGTGGAAGCTGATCACCGCCAGGCGACCACCGGGCTTGAGCCGCTCCACCGCCGCATCGAGGCCGGCTTCCAGATCGGCCAGCTCGCGGTTGATGTGGATGCGGATGGCCTGGAAGCTGCGCGTGGCCGGATGGATCTTGTCCTTGCCACGCGGCATCACCGAGGCGATCAGCTCGGCCAGTTCTGCGGTACGGGTGAACCGCTGCTTCTCGCGACGCGCCACGATGGCACGGGCGATACGGCGGCTCTGGCGCTCTTCGCCGTAGGTCCACAGCACGTCGGCAATCTCGCGGTCTTCGACGCGGTTGATCCACTGCGCGGCGCTTTCGCCGCTGTCCGGGTCCATGCGCATGTCCAGCGGGCCGTCCTTGCCGAAGCTGAAGCCACGTTCGGCCACGTCCAGCTGCGGCGACGACACGCCAAGGTCGAACAGCACGCCGTCCAGGCCTTCGGCCGTCGCATCCCACTGCAGCAGCTGGGCGAAGCTGCCACGGAAGATGGACACGCGCGGGTCCGGCGCGAAATCACGCTCGGCAACGGCGATGGCTTCCGGATCCTTGTCCATGACCAGCAGGCGCCCCTCGGGACCGAGCTGGGTGAGCACGCCACGTGCATGACCGCCACGACCGAACGTGCCATCCAGATAACGTCCGTTTTCGATCACCCTCAGGCCTTCAAGGACCTGGGTGTACAGGACCGGCAGATGCACCGCCGGCGACTGCGACACCGGAAGGTGACCGGCCTGCGCTTCTGGGCGCATCCGGGCACCCCGGCTCACAACTTCAGGTCGAGCAACCCATCACCCAGATCCTCGTCAGACAACGTCTGCTGGATCAGGGCCCGATGCGCCTGCTCGCTCCACAATTCGAACTTGTCGCCCATACCGAGCAGTACCGCCTTCTTCTCAATGCCCACCGCACCGCGGTGGCTGGCGGGGATGCTGATGCGACCGTTGCCGTCCAGCTCCAGATGGGCGGCCGAGCCGACCAGCTTCTGCTGCAACAGGCGCACGACGCGCTGGGTGTTGGGTTTGGACATCACATCGTCGCGGACCCGCTCCCATTCCGACTCTGCGTACAGCCACAGGCAGCCGGCTTCGAACGGGTTGTAGGTCAGCACGAGACGGTTGTTGCTGGCGCGCGCGACGAGGTCGCGGTAAGCGGTGGGAACCGCCATGCGCCCTTTATCGTCAACTGTGATGGCCGTCTCGCCCTGGAACACGACGCGTGCACCTATCCTTCGCCCGGTGAAACATTGAACCACGAAAACCCACAAAACACCCGGATTTCCCTCTGATGCCCACCTTAGCAGCGGCCCGAAGGTTGTCAACAACTTTTCAGCGGGGAAATCGCCAGCCGCATCAATGGCTTGCAACAACCTTTAGAGAATTGTTCAAGGCTTATCCACAAGTTGCTGATCCGTCTCAATTTTTGAGATTGAACGGAAGTTCAGGGCTGTAGACAGCGCGTGAAACATTGGCCGCGCATTCATCCAAAACGAGCCGGAAGCGGCGCCAGACTGCGCAAACCGTGCACAATGAGGCCATGTGCCTGCTCGCTCTTGGCTGGATGCACCACCCGCGCTGGCGGCTGGTGATGACCGGCAACCGTGATGAGTTCCACGCCCGTCCCACGGCGGCGCTGGCCCCCTGGCAAGATGAGACCTCCGTCATCGGCGGACGCGACCTGCGCTCCGGTGGTGGCTGGGCCGGGGTCGGCGCCAAGGGCCGGATGGCGGTGGTCACCAACGTGCGCGATCCGCTGGCCGCACAGACCGGCCCCTCGCGTGGCGCACTGGTGGCCGACTTCCTGCGTGGCCGTGATGCCGCCGCCGTGCATATCGACCGGCTGGCGACCGTGGCCGGCGCCTACGCCCCGTTCAACCTCCTGCTGGCCGATGGCGACAGCCTGGAGTACCTGGGCAACCACCCCGCCGAACGGCAGCGCCTGGGCCCGGGCGTGCATGGCATGTCCAACGGCGCGCTGGACGCGCCGTGGCCGAAGACCCGACGGCTGATGGACGCCCTTGAAGCATGGCTGCAGGAAGACGGGGTCAGACCCCTTTCCCAGGGGGAAAGGGATCTGACCCCGCTCTGGGATGCCCTGGCTGACGAGCACCGCCCCGCCGACAGCGACCTTCCCGACACCGGCATCGGCCTGGAGCGCGAGCGCTGGCTGAGCCCGGCCTTCATCCGCGGCGACGACTACGGCACCCGCGCCAGCACCGTGCTGCTGATCGATGCCAACGGGCATGGGCAGATCCACGAACGTCGCTTTGGCCCGCAGGGCGTCGCCCTGGGCCAGAGCCAGGTCGATTTCTGACCCTGTACCTGTTTTCTGTGTCTATAAATGTCTGCACGCACGCCACACGATGATCTGGCGCGGTCCTGCCGCGCGCCTCACCGATCCACAGGGAGTCATTGATGCGCCGTGTTCTCGTACTTGTCGTTACCCACCTGCTCACCCTCGGCCTGGGCTTTGGCCTGGGCATCTACCTCCTGCCGATCCTGATCGCCCCTGACGACCCGCCGGCGGCGCAGGTGCAGGCGGTCATGGGTGACGCCACCTACCACACCACCTTCCGTCGCGACCTCAAGGGCAGCGATGCAGTGCATTGGGCCGAAGGCAAGGTCAGCGTCAGCCCGCGCCAGGTCGCCTTCGACGGCAAGATGGGACCGGGCCCGGATTACAAGGTCTACCTGGTTCGCGACTTCGTCGACAACAAGGCCGACTTCCTGAAGATCAAGGCACAGGCCCAGCGCATCGGCGAGGTGAAAACCTTCAGCCGTTTCCTGGTGGACGTGCCCGACAACGTGGACGTGGACGACTACACCACGGTGGTGGTGTGGTGCGAGCGCTTCTCGCAGTTCATTTCCGCCGGGCAGTACCGTACGCCGGGCTGAGCACCGTGGGGTCAGAGCCCTTTCCTCCGGAAAGGGGTCCGACCCCGCAATCACGGTAGATCCACGCCATGCGTGGATGAAGAAGGAGGCGGAGCCGGCCGATAAGCCGGGTTCTGTCGTGGACAGTCATTCCTCTAGGCGTTACGTCACCGCAACGCTCAAGCAACCTACCCGGATCCAACGCGGGCCGCGCCAAAGGATCCCTATTTGGTCTTGCTCCAGGTGGGGTTTGCCGTGCCGGTCTGTTGCCAGACTCGCGGTGCGCTCTTACCGCACCATTTCACCCTTACCGGCCTTCCGAAGAAGACGTAGGCGGTATCTTTCTGTTGCACTTTCCGTCGGCTTGCGCCGCCCAGGCGTTACCTGGCACCTTGCCCTATGGAGCCCGGACTTTCCTCGGCACCCCCGAAGGGATGACGCGACTGTCTGGCCGACTCCGCCAGCGCACATTCTAGCCTACGCACGCCCTTCCTGCCGTGCTGATCGCGGCGTGCGGTTCATCCATCCACGCGGGGCGCAGATCTACCGGTTCCGCTGCTCTGGTGGGTGCGGACCTTGGTCCGCACGATCCATCAGCTGCCGTACAACGCCTTGCGCGGTGCGCCGGTCAATTCAGCCGCCAGCTTGGCCGCGGTCGACGGCGGCAGATGCTCGCTCAGCTTGGCGTACACGCGACGGCCATGCGCCAGCTGCGCTTCCTCATCGTCGCCGGCGCCCTGCACCATCACCACGAACTCGCCCTTGCGCTGGTTCTCGTCGGCTTCCACCCTGGCCAGCAGGCCGGCCAGATCGCCATCCAGTACGGTCTCGAACAGCTTGGTCAGCTCGCGCGCCAGTACTGCCGGGCGCTCGCCACCGAAGATCGCCGCCATGTCGGCCAGCGACTCGGTGATGCGGTGCGAGGATTCGTAGAACACCATCGTGCGCACTTCACCGGCCAGCGCCTGCAGGCGGTCGCGGCGTCCGCTGGCCTTGGCCGGCAGGAAGCCCTCGAAGCTGAAACGGTCGCTGGGCAGGCCGGCCACGCTCAGCGCGGCGATGGCGGCGCAGGCACCGGGAATCGGGCTGACCTTGATGCCTGCCGCGCGCGCGGCACGCACCAGGCGGAAACCCGGATCACTGACCAGCGGCGTACCCGCATCACTGACCAGCGCCAGCGACTCGCCGGCCTGAAGGCGCGAGACCAGGCGCTGGGCCAGGGCTTCCTCATTGTGTTCATGCAGGGCTACCAACGGCTGCTGGATGCCAAAATGGGACAGCAGCTGGCCGCTGCGGCGGGTGTCTTCGGCACAGATGGCCGCCACCGAACGCAACACCTCCTGCGCGCGCGGGCTCAGATCGGCCAGGTTGCCGATCGGGGTGGCGACGACGTACAGGGTTGGGACACTCATTTCAGCGGTACTCACGGGGCAAGGGTAGAATCGTAGCGTGTACCCGGCCAAGGCCGCTGCCCTCATCGCATGGACCCGATCATGAACAAGCCCGCCGCACGGATCTCCGCCCTGTCGTTGTCGCTGATGCTGCTGGCCGGCTGTGCCACCACCAGCCTGACCAGTGCACCCGAATCGCCGGCCCAGAGCCAGGCGCTGGCGCTGATCGAACAGGGCAAGCCGCGCGACGCCGCACTGCAGCTGGAAGCCCTGGCTGCAACCCTGCGCGGCGGTGCCCGGAGCAACGCGCTGGCCGACGCAGCCTGGGCCTGGAACCTGGCCGGCGACAGCGCCCGCGCGCGCAGCCTGCTGGGCCAGCTCACCGCCCGCCAGCTGACCGGCGCCAGCCTGCAGCGCTACCAGCTGACCGGCGCCGAGCTGGCGCTGGCCGACAAGCAACCGGCGCAGGCACTGGCACTGCTGAAGGACCATGCCGACAGCGTTGCGGTCGGCCTGCGCACGCGCTGGCTGCTGGCCCGCGCCCAGGCCCTGCAGGGCACCGGCGATGCCTTCGGTGCCGCCAACGAGCGGGCCCGCGCCCATGCCAGCCTGACCGGCAGCGCGCGCAGCGAGAACCAGGCTGCAATCTCCGGCCTGCTCGGCACCCTCGACGATGCCACCCTGCGCAGCCGTGCCGCCGCACTGCCGGCCAACGATCCGCTGTACAACTTCGCCGGCCGCGCGCTGATCGCGCGTGGCCTGCCGCTGCCGCGCCCGTTCGACCGCGATGGTGCAGCCCAGTTCGATACCAGCAAGCGCCCGCCGGCGATGAGCGACGGCTACCGTCCGCCGGCCAAACTGGCGGTGCTGCTGCCGCTCAGTGGTCGCCTGGCCACCGCCGCGCAGCCGGTACGTGATGGCCTGCTGGCCGCTTACTACGGCGAGACCCGCCGTCGCCCGGAGATCAATTTCATCGACACCGCCGGTACCGCGGCCGGTGCGCTGGCCGCGTATGACAAGGCCGTCGCCTCCGGTGTCGACTTCGTGGTCGGTCCGCTGGGCCGCGACGAGGTGGACGCGGTGTATGGCCGCCAGCAGCTGCAGGTACCGGTGCTGGCACTGAACCGTGGCAAGGATGCGCCGCCGGCCGGCAGCGCCGGTTTCTCGCTGGCACCGGAAGACGACGGCATCGTCGCCGCCGAGTACCTGCGTGGCCGCGAACGCAACCGCGCACTGGTGATCAGCAGCAATGACGATACCGGCCGCCGTTCCGCCGCTGCCTTCGCACAGCGTTTTGCTCAGCGCGGCGGCCAGGTCGTGGCGACCTTCAACGTCAGCGATGCCGTCGGTGATGTCGGCGCGCAGGTGCGCAATGCCGGCCAGGTCGACGCCGTGTTCCTTGCCGTGCGCGCGCCGCAGGCCCGCCTGCTGGCGCCGCAACTGGCGCTGGCCGGTGCCGGTGGCGCCACCCGCGTCGGCACCTCGCAGTTGACGGTCGGCAGCGGCAAGGTGGAAGAAGACGTGGCGCTGGACGGCATCGTCTACCCGAACGAAGCCTGGAACGTACGCAGCGTGTCCGGCCTGCCTTCGGCCAGCCAGGTGGCCAGCACTCTGCCGAGCGCGCGCGGTGCGGCTGGCCGCCTGTTCGCCTTCGGTGCCGATGCCTGGAAGATCACCGCCTACCTGGACAAGCTGTCCAACGAAGGCGGCCTGGACGGTGCCACCGGTACCCTGTTCCTGGACAGCAACGGCAACATCCTGCGCCAACCGGCGTGGTCCACCTTCAATGGCGGCCGGCCGATGCCGATCGTCGGTGGTCGCTGAGCGCAGCCAACGTGGCTCGGCGGTGGAAGCCGCCGCCGAGCAGTATCTGCAACAGGCCGGGCTACAGCCGCGTGCACGCAACGTGCGTTACCGCGGCGGTGAACTGGACCTGGTGATGGATGACGCCGGTACCGTGGTGTTCGTGGAAGTGCGCTACCGCGCGCGATCGGATTTCGGTGGCGGCGCCGCTTCGGTGGATGCGCGCAAGTGCCGGCGCCTGGCGCATGCCGCGCAGCTGTACCTGCAGGACAACCCGGCGCTGGCCAATGCGCCCTGCCGTTTTGATGTGGTTGAAGCCACGGGCGAGCCGCCGCAGCTGCGGTGGCTGCGTGATGCGTTCCGGCTGGATGACTGCTGATGGGTACCGTCCGCTCTGGTAGAGGCCGACCTTGGTCGGCGCTTCTGTGCCAACCAAGGTTGGCACCTACCAGAGCGCAGCCTGGCCGGCACTACCACGGTGCGTGACTGATGCCTTCGATCATCACCCACGCAGCCGTGCCGCTGGCGCTGTGGTGCGCCGCTGATCGTGGCCGCATCCCGCCGCGACTGCTGGCGGCCGGTGTGGTCGCGGCAATGCTGCCCGATGCCGATGTACTGGCCTTTGCACTGCACATTCCCTATGCCGATGCGTTCGGACATCGCGGTGCCAGCCATTCGTTGCTGTTTGCCTGCGCGCTGGCCATATTGGCGGCGTTATTGTTGAACCTTGGTAGAGGCCGACCTTGGTCGGCACCCCGCAGCTCCGGTAGTCGCCGACCTTGGTCGGCGCCTCCATGCCAACCAAGGTTGGCATCTACCGTGCAAGCGGCGGTGTTCGTCTTCGTCTGCGCCGCCAGCCATCCGCTGCTCGACGCCATGACCTCGGGCGGCCTTGGCGTTGCCCTGGCCTGGCCGTGGAGCGAACACCGCTTCTTCGCACCGTGGCGGCCGATCCGCGTTTCACCGTTTGCCCCGCAGTTCTTCAGCGCGCGCGGCCTGGCCACCCTGCTGTCGGAACTGCGCTGGGTGTGGCTGCCGCTGGCCGGCGCCGTTGTTGCCTGGAAACTGATTCAACCTGCTCCTGCTGCTCCACGAGATCCGTCATGAGTACCGCACTACCCGCTGCACTGGTTGTCGAACTGTCCGCCCTGCTGGGCGCGGAAGGCTGGCGCATGGATGACGGCGCACTGGAGGCCAACGCGCAGGACAACTCGTGGCGCCACCAGCGCCCGGCTGCGGTGGCACTGCCGGCCGACATCGAACAGGTGCAGGCGCTGGTGCGTGCCTGCCGCGCGCATGGCGTGGCCCTGGTCGCGCGCGGTGCGGGCACCGGCACCACCGGCGCCGCCGTGCCAGTGCCCGGCAGCATCGTGCTGTCGTTCACCCGCATGGACCGCATCCTCGAGATCCGCGCCGGTGACCGCTGCGCCGTGGTGCAGCCGGGCGTGCTCAACGGAACGCTGCAGCAGGCACTGGCACCGCACGGGCTGTTCTGGGCACCGGATCCTTCCAGCGCGGAGATCTGCAGCATCGGCGGCAACCTGGCCTGCAATGCCGGTGGTCCGCGCGCGGTGAAGTACGGCACCAGCCGCGACAACGTGCTGGGCCTGGTAGCAGTGACAGGTACCGGTGAGGTGATCCGTTGCGGCGGTGCCTACACCAAGGATGCCACCGGCTACGACCTCACCCATCTGCTGGTGGGCAGCGAAGGCACGCTGGCACTGATCGTGGAAGCCACGTTGAAGCTGACCCCGCTGCCGGTCAGCCAGGCTGGCCTGCGCGTGCTGTACCGCGATGCCGATGCCGCCGCCGCTGCCGTGTCGCGGCTGATGTCGCAGCCAGTCGTTCCCACACGCTTGGAATTCATGGACGCACGCAGCCTGGAGCTGTTGCGCCTCAACGGTGCCGACGTACCCGACGCTGGCGCGATGCTGCTGGTCGAAGCCGATGGCGACCACGACACCCTGCCCTATCTGCTGCAGGCACTGGCCAACGCCGCCGAAGGCGACGGCATGATCGAACTGGATGTAGCGATGGAAGGTCGCGCGCGCGATCAGCTGTGGGCCGCGCGCAAGGCGCTGTCGCCCGCGCTGCGCAGCGTGGCGCCGGGCAAGATCAACGAAGACGTGGTGGTGCCGGTGTCGCGCATCCCGGATCTGGTCGCCGGGGTACAGGCACTGGCACGCGAGTACACGTTGACCATCGTCACCTTCGGCCATGCCGGCAACGGCAACCTGCACGTCAACATCCTGTACCACCCGGACGATGCCGACGAAAACGCACGCGCGCATGCCGCGCTGCCGAAGATCTTCGAGCTGACGCTGGCGCTGGGTGGCACGCTGTCGGGCGAACACGGCATCGGCCTGGCCAAGCGCGATTTCATGGCCAAGGCGTTCAGTGCGGAAACGCTGATGACGATGCGCGCGATCAAAGCCGCATTGGACCCGGATGGCATCCTCAACCCCGGCAAGGTGCTGCCGCCGGCGTGAGGTTCCGTGTGGAGCCAAGCGTAGGCTCGACTCCACAGGGCAGGGTGAACTTCTTCTGTCGTGACTGCCCCGCCCAGGAACGACAGGCTGCCCGCGCGTAGACGGCCGCTGCAATAGCCGCCGCGCAGGCTCTTGAAGTCAGGCATCCTGCAACAGCACCCTGCGGTGGATGATCAGGCCGTCAACAGCCTGCCTGCTGGAGATTACGCACCATGCTGCAACTGCAAGACATCGAGCTTCACTTCAACGGCCGCGCGCTTTTCAGCGGCGTGGACCTTCGACTGCCCGCAGGCGCGCGTGTCGCGCTGATCGGCAACAACGGTACCGGCAAGAGCAGCCTGCTGCGGATGCTGGCCGGACAGGCAGCGCCCAGCGCAGGACAGATCCACTGGCGCGACGGGGCATCCGTTGCCTACGTGCCGCAGCACGTGCTGGACGGATCGGCGCGCAGCGGCGGCGAACAGATGCGCCATGCCCTGGCGCGTGCGCTGGATGCAGCTCCGGATGTGCTGCTGCTGGACGAACCCAGCAACCACCTGGACCGCAGCGCACGGCGCTCGCTGCTGGCCCGGCTACGCCAGTACCACGGCACCTTGGTGATTGCCTCACACGACACCGCCCTGATCGAGGCGCTGTGCGGCACGCTGTGGCATATCCACAACCAGCGTATCGAGGTCTTCCAGGGCCGCTACCACGACCACCAGCTGGAACTGCAGCGCCGACGCGACGCGCTGGATCGTACCGTGCGCGACCTCGACCGCGCGCAGTCGCAGGCCCACGACGCTCTCATGCGCGAACAGGAACGCGCCGCCTCCTCACGCAAGCGTGGCGCGGTGAAGGTGGAGCAGCGCAAATGGGGCACGGTGCGCTCGGCCACCAAGCTGGAGCGCGGTAACACCACGGCGGGACAGAAACGCCAGCAGATCCGAGACGTGCAGGAAGACATCGCCGAGCGCCGCCGGCAGCTGCAGCGCGACGAGGTCATCGCGCCGCGCTTCCAGCTTCCCGCGGGCTGGCGCCGGGAGGGCGTGGTGGTGCAGGTCGCCGACGGCGCATGCGGCTACCACGCGCCCCTGGTCGTGCAGCAGCTGCTGGTACGCCTGGAGGTGGGCGACTGCCTGCTGGTGACCGGCGACAATGGCAGCGGCAAATCCACCTTCGCCCGCGCATTGCAGGATGCCACCGATGTCCAGCGTGAAGGCGACTGGCTGCTGCCGGCAAAGGAGCAGGTGGCGCTGATCGACCAGCACTACGATGCACTGCCGAGCGCGCTGACGCCGGTGCAGGCGATGGCCGCATGCCAACCCCAATGGACCCCCTCCGAATGCCGCCTGCATCTGGCCGACTTCCTGTTCCGTGGTGAGGCTCCGGCGCAGACGACCATCGGCCAGCTGTCAGGGGGCGAACGCGCACGCCTGGCGATGGCCCTGATGGCGGCCCACCCGCCCACCCTGCTGATACTGGACGAACCCACCAACAACCTGGACATGAGCCTTCGTGCCCATCTGCTGCAGGTCCTGCACGCCTACCCGGGCACCCTGGTCGTCATCTCCCACGATGAGGGCTTCATCCAGTCGCTGCAGCCCACGCAGCAGTTGGATCTGCCGGCCGGCGACGGTGCCGGCGCACGCTGAACCCTCAAGAAACGCAGGAAGCCGATCGCGACACTTTGCAACAAGTTGCATGGGACCGCGACACCTGAGCCGGAACAATTTGAGTCGAAGTGGACATGCCTGGTTGTCTTTGGCATAGCATCGCCGACAGATCAAGCCACCCGGATGAGATGGGGGACGGCCGATGACGCGGCTGTCCAAACCAGACACATTCGTCCGATCAGGAGTGATCCATGCGCCGTCATTCTGCACGTCCCCAGTGCCTAACCATGCGCCCCCTCACCCAGTGCCTCCTGTTGGCCCTGGCGACCCTTCCTGCAACATCCGTGCTGGCACGCAACCTGGATGGCCAATCCGCGACCGTGCGCGAGAGCACCGCAATTGAAGCCTGGACGCTAATCAATGGCTCCAGCCTGACTGTCGAAAAGGGTCGTACGGAGACGATCCGCAGCACCGATTCACAGGTAACGCTGCGCAACGGCCGCGTCGAAGCGCTGTCCAGTGGCGGGAGGGCCGACATCGTGCTGCAGGGCAGTTCAACGCTGGATATGACCAACAGTGGGCTGCGTGACGGCAGCGTGGTGGTCAGCGACCTTTCCACCGCACACATTGTTGGAAGCACCCTGCATTCGGTCGGTGCCAATGCCAGGTTCAGCGTCGGCATCTACCTCGACAAGTCGCCCAGCCGGCCGGACGCCAACAGCACCGTCATCGTCGATTCCTCTTTCGTTCGCGCTGAGGCGTCGCCGGGTGCAGTAAACCTGAGCAACGGCCACGCGGTGCGACTGCAGCAGGGAACCGCCATACTGCAGAACGGCACCCGGGTGGAAGGCGCCAACTCCGGCGTACTGCTGTTGGGCGGAACCATTTCGTCTGTGCTCGGTCAGCCCATCACCCTGCGCGTGGACAACGCCCAGGTGGCCTCGGACAACGGTGCCGCCATCTGGGTGGCGCCGCGCAGGCTGGTGCGCTACGACATCACCGTCGCCAATGGCTCGCAGCTGTCCGGCGGCGATGGCCACCTGCTGCTGGTACGTCCCGATGGTGTTGCCGCATCCGAAGCCGAAGTTCACTTCACGGTGGATGACGCACGCCTTGCGGGCGACATCACCTTCGAGGCCGAGCGCGTTACCGGCAGCCTGGACGTGGTACTGCGCAACAAGGCGCAGATCGATGGCCGTTTCGCCAACGTCACCACGGCCAGCATCGACAGCGACAGCGCCTGGCTGATGACCGGCGACAGCACGGTCGGCCATCTCACCCTTGGCGCGGGCGGGACCGTGGCGCTGGGCGATGGCAGCAGCTTCAATACCCTCAGCCTGGATGCGTTCACCGGCAACGGCGGCACCCTGCTGTTCAACACCCAGCTGGGCGATGACACCTCGCTGACCGACACACTGGTGATCAATGGCGACGCCAACGGCCAGGCCAATGTGCGCGTGCTCAACGCCGGCGGTGCCGGTGCCAAGACCGACCGCGGCATCGAGCTGATAGATATCGGTGGTGCGTCCAATGCCCAGTTCGATCTGGTCGGCCGCGCGGTGGGCGGTCAGTACGAGTACTTCCTAGTGAAGGATGCCAACGGCAACTGGTACCTGCGTTCTGAACTAGCCACGGCACCGGACCCGTGCAAGATCGACCCGACCCTGCCGGACTGCACCCCCGTAACGCCAATCGACCCGGTTGATCCGATTGATCCAATCACCCCGGTGCCAGTGCTGCGCCCGGAGGCCGGTGCTTACCTGGCCAACCAGTTCGCACTAGACCAGCTTCTGCGCCATACCTGGCGCGACCGCCAGGGTGGTAGTCCCGCCACCGAGGGGGTGCGCGGCTGGACGCGCGTGGATGCCAACCAGAGCAAGCTGGCGGCCGTGGATGACCAGCTGGACCTGCGCGTGGACCGTTCGCGCCTGCAGTTGGGGGCAGACATCGGCGTGTTCGACAACGGTCGTGGCCGCGTGGGTGTGATGGGCACCGCTGCACGCAGTAGCGCCACCTCGCGTTCGCAGCTGACCGGCTTCAGCGCACGCGGAAGGGTGGAAGGGGGGGCGCTGGGCGTGTACGGCAACTGGAGGACCGAGGCGCTGTATGTGGATACCAGCGTGCAGCGCGGCCAGTTTCGCAACCGCGTACAGGGCGAAGGCCTGACCGAGGAACGCTACGACTCGGATATCTGGCAGTCGTCGCTGGAAGCCGGCTATCGCTTCAACATCGGTCAGATCGGTAGCACGGCGCTGAGCCTGCAGCCGGAGGTGCAGCTGGTCTACACCGACGCCAGCACCGATGTACACAACGAAACCAATGGCACCGTGGTGCGCGCCCTGGGCGACAGTGGTTTGTCCGGCCGTGCAGGCCTGCGCCTGCAGGGTGAAGGCCGCAGTGCGGCCGGTGCCTCGGTCAGCCCGTATCTGGCGGCCAACTGGTACCGCGATGGTGCTGGTAACGGCATCGCCTTCGACGACGAGTTGCTGAAGGCCGGCATCCCGCGCAACCGCTATGAACTGAGCGCGGGTGCGCGCGTGGAATTCCGTTCCGGCTTCAGTGCCTGGGGCGGGTTCGGGGTGATGCGCGGTGACAGTGGGTACCGTGAAGCGACGGCGAACCTGAGCGTGGCTTACAAGTGGTGATGTAAACACGAACGGCGCCGCAGAGATCCGGCGCTGTTCTGCTTTCTGCTTTCTGGTTTCTGTAGCGCCGAGCCAGGCTCGGCTGCTCTTCGGTCAGATCGCGATGAGCCGAGGATGCGCTCGGCGCTACAACACATGTCGCAACTGGCACGCGCATGCGTGCTCGGCTTCGCGCAGCGCATGCAGTATGCATCTGCAACGTTTTCGAAATTGAAACTTCTCTGATTGGTACAGCAGCACCTGCGTGCACATCATGGCGCGCCACCGACAACGGGTGGCACGGGCTTGCAATCCCGTTTGGCAACTTTGTTGTTTACGCTTGCCTGTCGGCGTCGCTCTTTCCTTGTTGGGCGGCGTCGGCAGGCAATCCGTCCGTGCCCTATGGCGGGCGGTGCGTGGGGGTCTCGTACCCGCCGGCGTTTCTACATCAACCTCCGGTATTGCAACCACGCACCGTCCGCCGCCCTCGCCCAGCGCGAGGGCGGCCCCTTGCTCCGCACTCAAGGACGCCGCCATGACTTCTTCGCTCTATCCCTATCTGTTCGCCACATTGGGCGACGCCGTCGAACGCTTGCCGGACGATCTGGCCAAAGCACTCGAAACCACGTTGGGCAGCACGATGCGCGCCCACGCCGACGAAGGCATCACCCTGCTCGGCTGCCTGCAGCGCATCCGCCAGGTGGACGCTGCCGACGGCCAACCGTGGCCGGACAAAGGTCGCAAGTGCTTCGGCTTCGCGATGGCACGCATCGACCGCGCCAATGCCGGGCTGACCTTGCTGCTGGAACTGCTGCACGCCATCGAGCGCGTACGCGTGGACGGCGATGCCGACCAGCAGGTGGGCGATGACGTGCGCGAAGGCTTGCTGCTGGCCTGCCGTGGGCTGGGCGAGTATGTGGATGTGCAGTGCCGGGTAGCGTAGCCAGCTTCCGCGGCACCTCGACCACGCCAATCCCTGCCCCAGGCTCAGGGATTGGCGTCGAACAACACGGTCATGTCTCCTTCCCAGCGCGAGCCCGGTGTCTTCACCATCTCCAGCACCGCGTCACGCCCGGCGGTGAAGCGCAGGGTCGAACGGCGCTGCATCAGGTAACCATCGGGCGTGAAGCGCGGTGCCTGACCGTCATCGGCCAGCAGTACGGTGTTCTGCGCCGGACGGCCATCGCGCAGGTTGTTCATGCCCGGAAGGGTGACGTCCACATCCACCGGCACCTGCTTGTCCGCCTGCGGATCATGAATGCCGCACTGGTCGCCGACGTGGTGCTGGCAGCGCAGCTTCATGCTGAAGTCCATAGACGTGGTCAGATGAAACGGCAGCTCCTGGCGCAGCCTCGCCGGAGCAGTGCCATGATCGATCCAGGGCGACCAGCCCCCTTCGGGCGCCAACTGTACGCGCGGCGCCTCGGTGGCGAAGCGCACCTGGAAATCGTGGATCACATCGAACACGAAGTTCATGCGCACGGCCTCGACACCGGTGATGTTGTCGCCCAGATCGATATCGGCCCCGGCGCCGCCGGTGGTCCAGGTTTCCTGGGCCGCGTAACGGCCGTCCTGCAGCGTCATTGCATTGGGCAGGGTGACGTGGATGCCGAGCCCCACGTTCCGGTAGGAATAGGTGCGGCCATACCGCGTGCTGGTGCTGTAGCACTCGGTGGGGCTGGCTGGTGTCCGCGCCGCCCAACCACCCAGTGAGAATCCAACCCCACCGGCGCCGCGGATGGCCGTGCAACCTCCACTGACGCCGTGGTACCAGGGATCGCCGCCACCACCGAAGTTGATGCGCATGGACAGGGCCGCAAAGCTGATGGTCGCCTCGAAGGTGCGTCCGCTCGACACCTCCTGCAGGGTGATCGTACGCGGTGGCGGGAAGCGGATGTAGGTGGTATCACGCCTTGACGTGTCGTCGCTCGGCCCTTCCTTGCGCCAGTACTCGCGGTTGCCGAGATCGAAGATATAGGCCCCGTTTCTATCGCATTCGGCCGGCCTCCAGTTGCAGAAGCTGCCCCGGGGTGTCGTGTTGCGGAATGCGGTATCGCCCGGATCCAGGGCGTTGGGCCTGAATTCACCGGTGACGTTGACGTCCACCACCTGTGCGGTGGCAGGCAACGCCGCCATTACGGCCAGCAACGGGAACAGCCGGATGCCAATAGTCATGCTTTAGACCTGCCTGGTTCGTCGGAACAATGGGCTAGTGCGCGACCACCGACGGCGGACAACCGATGCCGCCCACCATCAGTACATCGCCTTCGCGCGGGTGACGGCCCTCCTCCATGGTCAGCACACAGCTGATCCGGTTCGGGTAGCGCAGCTCCACCACCGGCGCGCGTGCGCTGAGTTCAAGGGTGAAGAAGCCTTCTTCCTGGCTGACGCTGCGGCCGGCGTGGTTGATCACCTGCACACCGCGCATGCCGTTGCCATCGGCATCCAGTACCTGACCCATCACGGTGAAGGTGCGCAGTACATCCACCGTGGTGTGCACCACGCCGCCCTTGTTGAGGTGGTAGCTGATGGTCGACGGCTGCAGCGCCGCCGCAGGTGCGTGCCGGCCGTGGAAGTCGAACTGCACCTGTCCCGCACGATAGGCGGTGACCGGAACGAAGTTGCGTCCCGGGCGCAGTTGCACGCCACCGCCACGACTGTCGTCGGCACGCAACGTGATATTGGGGAAGTCACTGCGCACGTCGACGATGATGCCGGTGTCCACGCTGCCGCTGCGTCCTTGGCCCAGCACGGCAGCATGTCCTCCCCCGATCACCACGGTGCTGTCCAGGTTGGCGCTGCCGCCAACGTGGCCAGAACCGGCACCGCGATACAGCTGCACATCGCCTTCCAGCAGTGGGCTCTGCAGATAGGCGCCCGCGCCGGCGCCAATGCCGCTGCGTTCAGCTGTGACCATGCCATTGACGCTGCGCAGGATCTTCCCATCCACACGCTGGGTGGCGACCGCGGTGACGTAGCCGTCGCGCTGGCTGCCTTCGCCGGTCCGGCTGCCCAGGCTGCCGCTGTAGCTGCGGCGCTCGCTGCCGAGTGACACACTGACGGTCAGATCGATGCCGCGCTGGCGGCGATAGTGGGTGAAGCGGCTGCCCGGACGGTCGTAGGCCGAGACACGCCAGTTGACGTCATGCCTGCCGAACAGGGTCTCGCGGCGACCGTAGGACACGTCGATGCCGGTGCCACGGGTGAAGCCGGAACTGCGGGCCACGCGCAGGCTCGCATTATCGCGGTGACTGAAGCGATGGGTGATCGATACGGACGTGGTGTCCTGCCAGCCTCCCCGGGTTTCCCAACGTGGCGGCGCACCCTCGCTGGCGGGCAGCCGATGACGCTGCTCTGCCCAGCTGCGCGCGTGGTTGGCGACCACCGAGCCGGCACGGTAGCGATACAGTCCCTGCAGGTCCACGCCGCGCCCGGCATCGCTGGAGGTGTAGAAATTGGTGTAGGCGCTGAAGCGATCACTGGCCTGCCAGTCCATCGACAGGCCGGTGGCGCGGCGCGTGCCGATCTGCTGCACGGTGGCACCGGCCACTGCGCGCGGGTGCGACAGGTAGTTGACCACCGCACCGGCGGCGATCTCGCCCTCCTGCATTGAACGATCGCTGTCGAGCAGGCTGCGCTGCTGGCCGGCGAACGCGCTGTAGCGCCAGCGCCGGGTGGGATCACGCCAACGGCTGGGTTTGTGGATCGAGGCGGTTTCGCGCGAGGCCTCCTGGCCGTCTTCAATGACCCGCAGTACCACGTCATAGATGCCGCCTGGCAGGCGACGCGTGTCGATCTCCTGCACGCCGGGCTTCACGGCCTGTGTGGCCAGCAGATTGCCGTCGCGCAGAATCTCCACCACACCGTCGCGGTTGGCGGTGACATAGACCGGATAGACGCTGGCGCTGCGCGTGTCGGCCAGCAGTACATCCGACGAACCGAACATCACTCCCAGCGCGGTGTCATTCTGCGTACCCGGCGCGCGTGGCTGGCGGATGATGCCCTCGAACGTGGGCAGGAAATAGCCCGCGCGGACGAAATGATCGCCGAGCTCGCGTTGTGCATACAACGCACTGAGATAGTGCTCCGTGCTGCCGGGTTGGGCGTAATACTGGTAGCTGCCAACCGTGCTCCACAGACCGATGCTGCCACTCAGTTCAGCGCTGTAACGGGCGCTGGCCGGCTGGTCCTGGCCGCCATGCACGGCCAGGCTGTTACGTACGATCAAGCCA
Organism: Stenotrophomonas sp. GW821-FHT09E08; assembly: GCF_059416125.1. Taxonomy (NCBI): domain Bacteria; kingdom Pseudomonadati; phylum Pseudomonadota; class Gammaproteobacteria; order Lysobacterales; family Lysobacteraceae; genus Stenotrophomonas; species Stenotrophomonas sp. GW821-FHT09E08. The sequence goes on along the minus strand of NZ_JBWKOO010000014.1, from coordinate 18,692 downwards.
TGGCTGCCGGACGCCGGCAGGGCAATGTTGCGTTGTTCCGCACTGGCAGTTGCCGGCGTCAACAGGCTCAGCAGTGAATTGGCCAGACTGTAGTGCAGCGCGGCCAGGCCACGGCACTGCGGCGCGCATATGCCAAGCGGCAGCGGTTCGGCCAGCTGCTCGGCCCAGCGCGTACGCTCGCTCTGCGGCCACGGGCTGTCGATGCTTTCGACGAAGCCGATCAGCTGTACGCGGTTGTCTTCATGCAGCAGTACTTCGGCGTCGCCCAGGTACTGCCCGTCCAGTTCCACGCGAACGGTCAGCGGATTGCCGAACAGATGCTCGCGGAACTCCGCAGGCATGCGGTCGCGCTGCTCCAGCAGGCTGACCTGTGCGTCTGGCGCGCCTGCGTTTGCCTGCGCCGAGGCAGCAGCAAGCAGGGCGGCAATGGCAACCGCCAGCCGCAGCGGAACCGGTCGCGGATGTAGGTGTGAAAGGCGCATAGGGAAGATGCCCTCCTGCCGCACGCGTGGTGGGGCAGGAAGGCACAGAGCTCGGCAGGGGTCAGATGTCGCTTTCGAAGATCATGTGGAACTGACCGCCGTAAGTACCCTGCTTGTAGCCGCCGCCCGGTTCGGTAGGCGCTATGGCGAAGGCCAGAGACTTGCCGGATGCGGCCTGGGCTGCGTTGGCAACGGTGATCTTGGCGGCGGCCGTTGCCGGCACGACCACGTTGTCCAGTTTCACCGCCAGATCCACGACGTCCGCGGCCGAGGCCATCTGCGCCGGGGCGGACAGATAGGCGGTGATGGCAGCCGGCGACTTCACGTTGATCACGCGACCGGTCAGTTCGCCGAGCACCTGACGTGCGGTATCCCACGGCAGATTCTGCGGCAGGCCTTCCCAGCCGTCCGGCGTGGACACCTGCAGGCCGGCGACGTTGGGAACGTCAGCCGACACATTGACGGTGATCGATTTCGTTTCGGTAGCCGCAAAGCTGACGGCCGGGGTGATGAGCAGGACTGCCGCAGCCGCCATCGCGTGTTTCAAGAAGGACATTCAGATACTCCAGGGTGAGTGGGTACAAAAGCCAGGACAAGGGCAAAGCAGTCCCATCGGACTCCTGGCGGGCCCGGGCGGGACAATGGCGTTGGTGGGGACGGACGGTCAGCGGCGGCTGTCGATGCTGCGCTGGCGTTCGCCCTCCTTCAGGTCGTAACGGATGAAATGCGTATCGTCAGACGCCAGCAGGTGAGAGCGGCCGGGGCGTACGTGCACGATGATTCCGGGCGTACAGGCGTCGACCTTGGCCCGCTCGCACTGGCGCAGGTTTTCCAGAACAATGGTGGCGTTGCCGTGGTTGTGGATCTGGCCGGATTCGATGCGTGTGTCATAGCGCGGGTGTTGTGGCGCGATGAACAGCACGGTGCCGAAGCCGGTGAACACGCGGATGGCCGAGGAAAGCTCTGCGGCCTGCTGTGCCTGTTCCTCGCTGAGCGAGAATTCCTCGGCACTGGGCGCCACCGGCACGAAGCGCAGGCGGTAGTAGCGTTCCTCGTCGCGCAGGCCCCGATACACCAGACGTGTGGCCTGCTGGCCGTTGCCTGCGATGATCAGGCGACTGGGACTGGCAATGACCCCATGCGCCCCAGGCGCGTTGCGCACCAGCGATGGCGCATCCACCGGAACTTCGACGGGCTTGTCATCGGCATCGAAAACGATCTCTGCCACTTCCACCCGGACGTAGGCGGTGCCGGCGCCGGTATTGCGGATGCGTTTGAGCAGGTTGCTGCTGCCAGGCTGCAGGTAGTCGAAGAGGACGCCGACATTGATCTGCGGTGCGCTGGCGTGGCTGGGGAACGCCAGCGCACACAGCAGCAGGACATGGACGACACGTGACATGGGACCGCTCGTTTTCAGGAGCGTGAAGTGTGTCGTCGGGTCAATCGCCCGGCTATGAAAATAGTTGTAAGCCGAAGCGCACAGCGGCGAATTCGGAGGATTCCTAAATGCTCATCGCCCGTGCTGCCAGCATGGCCGGCAATCAAGGCACCCTGCCCGCTGCCGTGTACCGGCGGGACACGAATCCCTGCCGCACTCAGGCGAAGTGCTCGTATCCGCTCGAGCCGTCGTGGCCTTCAGTGTGCACGCCCTGCCCTTCCATGATGCGGCCGATGCGGGTGATCGGCACGTCCAGCGATTCGGCCATGAAGTGGCACGCCCGTTCCGCACGTTTAAGGGTTACGCCAAAGAGGCGGCGCGCAGAGCGGTTACATCCGTGCCAACCAAGGTTGGCACCCACCAGAGCAACACGGTAGCCCCGGGCCATGCCCGGCGTTTTGGTAGGCGTCGACCTTGGTCGACGCAGTGTCGGCACGAAGGCCTGACACATCCGTGCCAACCAAGGTTGGCACCTACCAGAGCAACACGGTAGCGCCGGGCCATGCCCGGCGTTCTCGTGTGTCAGGCGAAATGCTCGTATCCGCTCGGGCCGTCGTGGCCTTCAGTGTGCACGCCCTGCCCTTCCATGATGCGGCCGATGCGGGTGATCGGCACGTCCAGCGATT
>NZ_JBWKOO010000014.1:0-16046 GCF_059416125.1 Stenotrophomonas sp. GW821-FHT09E08 | reverse complement strand
CGGCCACGTAGTGCAGCGCGTCGCGCTGGTCGGCGGCGGCGGTGAAGCACAGTTCGTAATCGTCGCCGCCGTGCAGCGCGCAGTCACGGGCGCCATCGCGGCCGAGCAGTTCGCGCAGTGCCGACGACATCGGCAATGCATCGGCATCGACTTCGGCGCGTACACCGCTGCGTGCAGCGATGTGGCCCAGGTCGGCCAGCAGGCCATCGGAGATGTCCACGGCGGCATGCGCGAATGCACGCAGGCGCAGGCCCAGGGTAACGCGCGGGGTGGGACGCAGCAGGCGCAGGCGCAGGGTTTCGTAGTCCGCCAGCAGGGTGGCGGCGGTGACGTTCAATGCGCCCTGCTGCCACAGGCGCAGCGCACCGGCAGCATCGCCGAGGGTGCCGCTGACCCAGATGTCATCGCCAATCTGTGCGCGATCACGACGCAGCGCCTGGCCGCGTGACACCTGGCCCATCGCGGTAACCGACAGCGACAGCGGGCCACGCGTGGTGTCACCGCCGATCAGGGCGATGTCGTGCTGGTCGGCCAGCGCGAAGAAGCCATCGGCGAAGGCATCGATCCAGTCTTCGCTGGCTTCGGGCAGCGACAGCGCCAGCGTGCACCAGGCCGGGCGCGCGCCCATCGCCGCTAGGTCGGACAGGTTGACGGCCAGCGTCTTCCAGCCGATGTCGAACGCCGGAGTTTCGGTCGGGAAATGCACGCCGCTGTTGAGCGTGTCGGCGGTGACCACCAGTTGCTCGTTCGGGCGCGGCTGCAGCAGCGCAGCGTCGTCGCCGATGCCGAGCACGATGTCGTCGCGCTCGACGGTGCGGGCGCGGATGCGGTCGATGAGGGCGAATTCGGCCAGGGACATGGGGCGCTCCCGCGTTTGTACGTGCCGCGCCGTGCGCGGTGGGCGGTAGTGCCGGCCGCTGGCCGGCAACCTCAGAATCCCTGCAGTTGCCGGCCAGCGGCCGGCATTACCACAGGTGGGTCAGTGACCCGATTCCACCTTGCGCCATTCCACGGCGGCACGATCCAGCACGCCGTTGACGTAGGTGTGGCCATGCTCGGAACCGAAGCGCTTGGCCGATTCGATGGCTTCGTTGATCACCACGCGGTACGGCACGTCCAGGCGGTAACGCAGTTCGTAACCGGCCAGGCGCAGCACGGCGCGTTCGATTGCGTCCACTTCGTCGATGCCACGGTCCAGGTACGGGCCGAAGGCTTCGTCGATGTCGCGACGGTTGTCGAGCACGCCATGCACCAGCGCTTCGAAGTACGCCAGGTCGGCGATTTCGCGGGCCTGTTCGTGGGCGAACTGGGCGATCAGCGACTGGCCGTTGCCACCGGAGATCTGCCAGGCATAGATGGCCTGCACGGCACGACGACGCGCGCGCGAGCGCAGCACCGGATCGATGCCATCGCGGCGGACGGGTTTACCGGAGGGCTTGCCCTGGGTGTTCTTGTTCATGGCAGCTGCTCCAGAAGGTTGACCATTTCCAATGCGGCGAGTGCGACTTCCTCGCCCTTGTTGCCGTGGCTGCCGCCTGCGCGGGCCTCGGCATCTTCCACGCGTTCCACTGCCAGCACGCCGTTCAGCACCGGCACGCCGAAGTCCAGCTGCACGCGCATCAGGCCTTCGGCACAGCGGTCGGCCACGTGTTCGTAGTGGCGGGTGTCGCCACGGATCACGCAGCCCAGGGTGAGGATGGCGGCGTGTTCGTGGGCGGCGGCCAGGCGCGCGGCGACCAGCGGCAGCTCCCAGGCACCCGGCACGCGAATCACGTCGATGTTGGCTTCGGCAATGCCGTTGCCGGCCAGGCTCTGGCGCGCGCCAGCAACCAGCGTGTCGGTGATGCGGGCGTTCCAGCGGCTGGCCAGGATGGCGAAGCGCGCCGATTCGGGAGTGCGAAGATCGCCTTCGAAGTGGCTCATATGCGGCTTGGGATTCGATTAAGGGGTAATTCTACCGTGGATGGGCCCCGGCCGTGGCTGGCGGGGGCCCGGGGCGTGCCGCTGGCTCTACACCCCGGGTAGTGCCGGGCGGTGGCCGGCACCTGCAGTTCCCTGAGGTTGCCGGCCAGCGGCCGGCACTACCGGTCACGGAGTGACTGTCTCCACCACTTCCAGGCCGTACCCGGCCAGGCCGATCTGGCGGCGCGGCGTGCCCAGCACGCGCAGCTTGCCCAGGCCCAGGTCGGACAGGATCTGCGCACCGGCACCATTGCGGCGCCACTGGCCCACATCCTTGTCCTTGCCCGGCACCACCGGCGCCGGCTGCTGGCGCAGGCGAGCCAATAGCGCTTCGCCGTCGCGCGGGGCCGACAGCACCACCATCACGCCGCTGCCTTCCGCGGCGATCGCGCGCAGGGCATCGGTGGCAGCCACGCCGAAGTCATCACGGCGCCAGTGCAGCAGGTCGGCCAGCGGGTTTTCCACCTGCACGCGCACCAGGGTGGGCGTGTCCGCATCCGGGGTGCCGCGGACCAGGGCGAAATGCAGGTCGTGGGCGATGCGGTCGCGGTAGGTGACCAGCTTGAACGGGCCGAATTCGGTCTCGATCTCGCGTTCGTCCACGCGCTCGACGGTCTTTTCGGTGGCCAGGCGGTAGGCGATCAGGTCGGCGATGGAGCCCATCTTCAGGCCGTGCTCGCGGGCGAACACTTCCAGCTCCGGGCGGCGCGCCATGCTGCCGTCCGGGTTGAGGATCTCCACCAGCACGCCGGCCGGTTCCAGCCCGGCCAGCATGGCCAGGTCGACGCCGGCTTCGGTGTGGCCGGCGCGGGTCAGCACGCCACCGGGCTGGGCGATCAGCGGGAAGATGTGGCCCGGCTGGTGCAGGTCCGACGGCTTGGCATTGGGCTTCACCGCAGTGCGGATGGTGTGCGCGCGGTCGTGTGCCGAGATACCGGTGGTCACGCCCTCGGCTGCTTCGATGCTGACGGTGAAGTTGGTCTGGAACTGCGCGGTATTGGCCTGCACCATCGGCGCCAGGCCGAGGTCGGCGGCGCGGGTGCGGGTGAGCGGCAGGCACACCAGGCCGCGGCCATGGGTGACCATGAAGTTGATGTCGCTGGCCTTGACCAGCTCGGCGGCCATGATGAGGTCGCCTTCGTTCTCACGGTCTTCGTCATCGACGATGACGACCATGCGGCCGAGGCGGATGTCTTCCAGGATGTCGGGAATGGGGGCGAAGTTCATGCGCGGGCTCCTTCACCCAACAACCGCTCGACATAACGAGCGACCAGATCGATTTCCAGGTTGATCGCGCTGCCCACGCCGGTGGCGGAGAACGCGGTATTGGCCACGGTGTGCGGGATCAGCGCCACTTCAAAGCCTTCGTCGTCCACTTCGTTGACGGTGAGGCTGACGCCGTCCACGCAGATCGAGCCCTTCTTGGCGATGTAACGGCGCAGGGCGGCCGGCGCGGCGAAACGCCAGCGCTGGGCACGCGCATCTTCATGGATCGACAGGACCTGGCCGAGGCCGTCGACGTGGCCGCTGACCAGATGGCCGCCGAGGCGGTCGGTCGGGCGCATGGCACGTTCGAGGTTGATGACCGCACCTTCGGCCAGCTGGCCGAGCGTGGTCAGGCCCAGGGTCTCGGTGGACGCATCGGCCTGGAAGCTGCCGGCGTCGAATGCGATGACGGTAAGGCAGACGCCGTTGATGGCGATGCTCTCGCCCATCTGCACGTTGTCGAACGGCAGATTCCCGACGTTGAAGGTGAAGCGGACATCGCCGCCGATGGATTCGCGTGCGGCCAGACGACCGACGCCTTCGATGATTCCAGTAAACAAGTAACGTTCTCCGCGAAAAGTGAGCGAAAAACGCCGCAAGGCAAACAGGCGGGCGCAGGGCCGCAAAGGCCCTGTGGCACCGTCTTCTTTCATCCGGACTATACCGTCGGCTCCGGCATTGGACCGGATCTGCTGACCCCCGACGGTAAGGCCGGGGCGCTCGCGGGCTCGTGCTTGCGCACCTACCGCCGGTGGGGAATTACACCCCGCCCTGAAGACGTTTGTGTACCGGCGAACCGGCCGGCGTAGTGTACCAGCCCCTGCTGAACGGGGTGGATGACGGGGTCGGATCCCTTTCCGCAGGAAAAGGCTCTGAGCCCCTATGGGTCCGTGGCAGCGTACGGGGTCGGAGCCGCCTGCCGCAGGCTGTGACGGCCGTCGCTCGCAATCTGTAAAAATTTCATTAACATGCGCACCGGACGACATGAGGTCGCCACGGGCCGCCCGCTGGGCAGACCCGCCAATGGACTGAAATTCACAGGAATTCCCATGCGCAAGATCCTGATCGTGGCCGCTCTGCTGGCTGCCGCTCCGTTCACGGCGTCGGCTGACGCCCTGAGCTACACCTACGTCGAAGGCGGCTGGACGCAGGTCAAGGTTGACGACAACGCACTGGACGACCCGAAGGTCGACGGTGGCTACCTGCGTGGCTCGGTCGCCGTGGCCGAGCAGGTCTACGTGTTCGGTGGCTGGTCGCGCACCAGCAAGACCTACCACTACAGCGATGGCTCGCTGAAGGTTGAACTGAATCAGCCGGAGCTGGGCATCGGCTACCACATGCCGTGGACCGACCGCGTCGACTTCACCGCCGACATCGCCTGGGTGCGTCAGAACGCTGAACTGACCGATCGTTACGACGGCTACAGCGACCGCTACAAGGACCACACCAACCTGGCCCGCGCCACCATGGGCATCCGCGGCAAGCCGTCGCGCATGACCGAAGCCTGGGCCAAGGCCGGCTACATGGACGGCGGCAACAACTACAAGGGCACCTGGGTCGGCACTCTCGGTGGCCAGATCAACTTCACCAAGACCTGGGGTCTGGTGGGTGAGATCTCCGGCTACCGCGACGTTACCCAGTACTCCGCCGGCGTCCGCGCCAGCTTCTGATCCAACGATCGCTCCTCGTCGTGCGATCGAACGGGCCCCGCAAGGGGCCCGTTTTTTTGTCCGCTGCGCACCGTCACCTGGCTGCTTCTCGCCATCGAAAGCGTGGGCAGATGCGCTAGTCTTGCGCGCCACTGGAACAGGAAAACACCGTCATGAAGACCCCCACCCGTACCCTTCTGGCCAGCGTGCTGCTGTGCGCCCCGCTGGTCGCCACGGCCGCCCCGGCCACGCTGTCGCCCGAACAGGCGTTCGACCTGTATGCACGCACCCTGCTGGAGGACGACGCTGCCGCCACGCGTGCGCTCAACGACGCACTGAAGCCGGCGTTCGAGGGCCAGGACGCAGTGACACCGTCCCCGGGTGCGCTGGCCAAGGCGTTGGCCGAACCCTGGCAGACGGTGCTCGCAAGCGCCGGCGCCAAGGCCGACGCCGCCGCCACCGAAGCGCTGTATGCCAAGGCCCTGCGCGATTCGAAGTGCCGCGCGACCAACAGCGTGATCGAAGACAACGAATACGTGGACGACCAGAAGCTGGCGCGGATCACCTTCAGCTGCCAGGTGCCCGACCTGGGCAAGGTCCGCCCGCTGTTCGCCGCCAGCCTGGCCGCCGATGCCACCCCGGCCTCGCGCAAGCAGTTCACCGACGCCTACACACAGGCACTGCAGAGTGGCGCGCGCGTGCCGGTCAGCGGCACCTTCACCCTGTACCCGGCCAAGGACAACGGCTACTGGTACAGCGGCAACTTCGATGACCTGGTGGGCACCGTCGCCGGTGCGCTGGCGCCGTTCGAGGACTGGATGCAGGACGCGCAGGCGGCCAACGCGCCGAAGGTAACCGGCGTACCTGGCTGCGACCTGCTGCTGCAGCAGCACCGCGCCTGCGTGGCGAAGATCGCGCCGGACCAGATCAGCGGCGTGGATGCGATGGCCGAGGAACTGAAGGCCAAGGCGCAGGTGAAGTCGGCCGATGAGATGACGCAGGAGTGCAAGGCGCTGCGTCCGATGGCCGAGATGATGTGGACCGATGAGTGCGCGTGAGTTCGCTGCGCTGAAGCGACTGGGGCTGGCTGCATTGCTGGCCCCGGTTGCGGCACAGGCGGCGCCGCCTGTGCCGACGTCCGGACACGTGTTCGAGCTGTACGCACAGGTGATCGTGCACGGCGATACCGCGGCCCAGGCCGAGCTGGGCCGCTATCTGGGTACAGACAAGGGCCCGGCGATCGCGGCGGCGCTGGCGAGCGTAAGCCATCTGGACCAGGCCCCTGAAATGGCCGATTGGCCGCAGGCCGCCGCGGCCCTGCGCATGCGCCAGAGTTCGGTGCGTTGCAGTGTCGGCAGCGTGCACCATCCGCAGGCAGACATCGCCGACGTCGACTACCGTTGCCACCTGCCGGACCTGACGGCCCTGCTGCCCGTCTATCGCGCGCATCCGGTGCCATTCAACGGGCCATATCCACCGCAGATGGCGAGCGAACTGGCGACGGTGTATACGCAGATGATCGCATCGGCACCAGACCGCGAAAGGATCATCACCGTGTCATTCGAGCGCGATCATGGCAGCGGTGCTTGGCGCGTACAGAACCCGGCCCCGCTGATGGGCGAGCTGGCTGATGCGTTCCTGCCCTTCTTCGAGTGGAACGAGCACCCGCCCGGCGAGGATCGTTGAGCCCCTTTTCATGCCCGCAGCAGCAGGCGCAGGTCGTCGCCCACCTGGCGCTGGTCGATCACGCGCAGTCGGCGCTGCTGGTCCATCGCGCCGATGCCGAGGTCAGCCAGCAGCGGGCGGCCGCTGTCGCCCAGCAGTGTGGGCGCTTGGTAAAGCAGCAGTTCGTCCACCCAGCCACCACGCACCAGCGCGCCGGCCAGGGTTGCACCGGCTTCGGTATGCACCTCGTTGATACCGCGTTCGGCCAGCAGAGCCAGCACCGCACCCAGATCAAGTCGGCCGTGGCGCATGGCTACGCTGGCGAAGGCCGCGTCGGCTGCGTCAGGCGGGCTGACCATCGCATCGTGCAGGTACAGCGTCGGACCTCCACCTTCGCGCACACGGCTGCATTCCAGCGAGCGCAGGCGTGAATCGAGGACCACGCGCAGTGGCGGCAACACTTCGGTGTCGGCCAGGCGAACGGTCAGCATCGGGTCGTCGGCGATCACGGTGTCGGCACCGGTCAGGATCGCGCCCGCGCGCGCGCGCCAGTGTTGCACGTCCTCGCGAGCGGCGGGGCCGGTGATCCACTTCGAGCTGCCATCGGCCATCGCGGTACGGCCATCGAGGCTGGCGGCCAGTTTCACCCGCAGCCACGGACGGCCGCGCTCCACGCGCGACAGGAAGCCCTTGTTGAGTTCGCGCGCCTGCGCCGCCATCAAGCCCTCGGCAACGTCGATGCCGGCGTTACGCAGCAGGTCAAAGCCCCCGCCATCGACCTTCGGGAATGGATCGCGCATCGCCGCGACCACGCGCGACACACCAGCTTCGATCAGCGCCAACGCGCACGGCGGCGTGCGGCCGTAATGCGCGCACGGTTCCAGGGTGACGTAGGCAGTAGCTCCACGTGCTTCGCTGCCGGCTTCGCGCAATGCGAACACTTCGGCATGCGGGCCGCCAGCACGCTGGTGCCAGCCCTGCCCGACCACACGTTCGCCGTGGGCAATGACGCAGCCCACCATCGGGTTGGGGCGGGTGGTGTAGGCGGCACGCTCGGCCAGACGCAGTGCGTTGGCCATGTGCAGGTGGTCGAGGACGGAGAACAGGGTGGTCATGCGGCCATGGTAACGCCGCCGGTGTTGATCCACGCCATCAGTGCCAACCAACGGTTGGCACCCACCAGTGGATGTGCCATCGGTGCCAACCGAGGTTGGCACCTACCAAGGCAGAGGCGGTCAGCCCTTCTTCTTCTTGGTCAGGGCAATCACATCGCCCAGCAGCTGCAGCTGTTCGGTACTGGAAGGCAGGTCGCGTTCAAGCTTCTCGATCTCCTCGCGGAAATCGGCCACGTCCTCGAAGCTGCGATAGACCGAAGCGAAGCGCACATAGCCGACATGGTCGAGCTTGCGCAGTTCGTTCATCACGAACTCGCCGACCTTGATCGAGGGCACTTCGCGCTCGCCGCTGATGCGCAGCTGGTGGACCACCGCACGCACCGCCGCTTCGATCTTGTCTTCGGCCACGGCACGCTTCTGCAGCGCGCGGTCGAAGCCTGCACGCACCTTGCGCTGGTCGAACGCCTCGCGGGTGCCATCGCTCTTGACGATGGCGGGCAGCTTCAACTCCACCGTTTCCATGGTGCTGAAGCGCTCGCCGCAAGCTTCGCATTCACGCCGACGACGGATCGTCGCGCCGTCTTCGGAGACGCGCGAGTCGATGACCCGGGTATCGGCATGTTGGCAGAAGGGGCAGTGCATTGAACGCCTGGCTCAGGGAGTACCTATTGCCACGGTCATGGCAGCGTCGCAAAGGTACCTGAGAAGGGCCGCAGCAGCAAATGCTGGCTGCGCGGAAGCACCTGCATTTCAGCCAATCCAATCGTCCAGCGAGGTCTGGACTACCCACTCAACCGGGTGCGGGCGGCACCGAGGCGGCGCGAGCCCAGCGCAACCACACCAGGTGCCCCGCCATCACTAGCAGCGGTGGGCCAAAGCCGAGGAAAGCCAATGTCGAGATTTCCCCTTGCTTGAAGGTGAAGTACAGCGTGGCGGCGACCACACCCAACGCGGCCAAGGCCCCCAGCGCCAGCCCCACCCAGGCCACAACCGGCGATTGGCGCAGGCCTGCAAGACCGCGCCATAGGAACAGGCCGCTCAGCCACAACCAGGACAACACGCCCAGGATTCCGGCCGATGACCACAGCAGCAACAGCCTGTGCTCGTCGCCCGTCAGGTACTTGCCGTCCCATACGACCATCAACCCCAGCACGGCACCTGTGCCGCCTGCCGCCACGGTGGGCAGGCCTACCAGCAGGCCGGCGATCGCCATCCAGCGTTTGTGCAGACGCTCATCCATGCGTTCGATTTCCTTCCCTGGGCCGCGTCATGCGCGGCGTTTGATCCACACCAGCATCGCAGCCGGCACCAGCATCGACGGGCCCAACAGCAACAAGCCGATGCCTTCGCCGTGCACAGCGATGCCCCACCACAGCGCCAGCCCCAGCGGGGGCAAGGCGGCGAGACCGCCCGCCAGCAGCATCCACCACCAGAGGCGATGCACGTGCAGCCCGGCACGCCCCTGCAGCAGAAAACCCGCGCTGAGCCACAACCAGGCCAGGCAGCCGGCAATGCCGGCCAGGCCCCACAGCGGCATCACCGTCACCGAGGCCAGCGTGCCATGGCCGAACTGGCCCAGCCCCATCAGCAGCAGCATCGTCGCCGCCGCGCCGCCCATCGCCAGGCTGGGCAGGCCAAACAGCACCGCCAGGGCGGTGTAGAGGTACTTGAGGTGGCGCTCATCCATGCGCGGGATTCCTGATGACGGGGTCAGAGCCCTTCCCTGCGGGAAGGGATCCGACCCCCTGCTTCGATCCGGGTTTCGGGGTCGGATCCCTTTCCGTCAGGAAAGGGCTCTGACCCCTGCTTCGATCAGCCGTAGACCGGATACTTGCGGCACCGCGCGCTGACGGCATCGCGCACGCGGGCGATGACGGCGTCATCGCTCGGCGCGTCGAGCACGTCGGCGATCCAGTTGGCCAGGTCCACGCAGTCCTGTTCGACGTAACCACGGGTGGTCACCGCCGGGGTGCCCAGGCGCAGGCCCGAAGTGACGAACGGCGAACGCGGGTCGTTCGGCACCGAGTTCTTGTTGACAGTGATGTGGGCCTTGCCCAGCGCGGCTTCCGCATCCTTGCCGGACACGTCCTTGCCGATCATGTCGACCAGCATCAGGTGGTTCTGGGTGCCACCGGAGACGATCTTGTAGCCGCGCGCGATGAGCGTGTTGGCCATCGCCTGGGCGTTCTTCACCACCTGCTGCTGGTAGGCCTTGAAGCCCGGCTCCAGCGCTTCCTTGAAGGCCACGGCCTTGCCGGCGATGACGTGCATCAGCGGACCGCCCTGGATACCCGGGAACACGATCGACTGCAGCTTCTTGACCAGGTCTTCGTCGGCGCCCTTGGCGACGATGATGCCGCCACGCGGGCCGCGCAGGGTCTTGTGGGTGGTCGAGGTGACCACATGGGCGTGTTCCAGCGGGCTCGGGTAGACGCCTGCGGCGACCAGGCCTGCAACGTGGGCCATATCGACGAACAGGTAGGCACCGACCTTGTCGGCGATGGCACGGAAGCGCGCCCAGTCGATCACCTGCGAGTAGGCCGAGAAGCCGGCCACGACCATCTTCGGCTTGTGCTCCAGGGCCAGGCGCTCGACTTCGTCGTAATCGATCAGGCCCTGGTCGTTCACGCCGTACTGCACGGCGTTGAACAGCTTGCCCGAGGCGTTCACCTTGGCACCGTGGGTGAGGTGGCCGCCGTGGGCCAGGCTCATGCCGAGGATGGTGTCACCCGGCTGCAGCAGGGCGAAGTACACGGCCTGGTTGGCCTGCGAGCCGCTGTGCGGCTGCACGTTGGCATAGTCCGCGTCGAACAGCTGCTTGAGGCGGTCGATCGCCAGCTGCTCGGCGATGTCCACGTATTCGCAACCACCGTAGTAGCGCTTGCCCGGGTAGCCTTCGGCGTACTTGTTGGTCAGCTGGCTGCCCTGGGCTTCCATCACCGCCGGGCTGGTGTAGTTCTCGCTGGCGATCAGCTCGACGTGGTCTTCCTGGCGCTGGGTCTCAGCGGCGATGGCCTTGGCCAGTTCGGGATCGTAGGATTCGATGCGGACGTCACGCGGGAACATCGGGTACTCCAGCAGGCAGGGAAAGGGGTACGACTCAGCCCTTGATTGTAGCCCCGCACCGGCCTGCTGGGGCCGAAAAGGACGGGGCCGGCATCCCCGAAGGAATCCGGCCCCGTATGGTTTCGTCAGTGGGGTCAGAGGCCTTTCCGGTGGAAAGGGATCCGCCCCATGCCGCGATCTTCAGCGGTTGCTGAGCACGTACTGGGCGATCACGCCGGTTGCGATGGCCACCAGCAACATGTTGCCGCGGTCATCGCGGATCCATTGGTGCCCGTACGGCGGGCGGCGCAGGTGATAGCGCGGATAGTCGTTCACCACGTAGATCGGGCCGCGGTAATAGTCGCGGTAGCGGTGGCCGACCTTCCAGCCATAGCCCGGGCCATAGGCTGGGCGATAGACCACGCGCGGCGGTGCTGGGCGGTAGTAACGGTCATGGTCGCGGTGCCATTCACGGCGGTCCTGGCGATAGTCGCGCCGGGCCTCGCGGCGATCACGTTCCCACTCACGGCGATCCTGGCGCCATTCGCGGCGATCCTCGCGCCACTCGCGGCGGTCATGGTCGCGGCGGTGATCGTTGTCGGCGAAGGCCGGGGCCACCGCGCCGAGCGCCAGCACAGAGGCCACGGCTCCGGCCATTACTCGATTGATGCGCATGTCAGACCTCTGCTTGGGTGGGTGGTGAGCCCATATTGCGCACCCGATCTGAACCGTTTCCAGCTGGAAACGCTTCCTGCCGCGGGACCGTGACGGAGTATTCAGGCCGCAGCCAGCCCGGCAGCCCTTCCCGGGCGCGGCGCGGAACCGGTTCCGGCTATAATTGGCGGTATTCCTTTTCAGTCTGTGCCCGCTGCCGCAACGGGAAGCTCCCCGTGACGGATCGGGCGCAGGGCCGCGCCTACGGAGACCTCATGTCCTCGCAATACATCTACACCATGAACCGCGTGTCCAAGGTGGTCCCGCCCAAGCGGCAGATCATCAAGGACATCTCGCTGTCGTTCTTCCCGGGCGCGAAGATCGGCCTGCTGGGCCTGAACGGCGCCGGCAAGTCCACCGTGCTGAAGATCATGGCCGGCGTGGACACCGATTTCGAGGGCGAAGCCCGCCCGCAGGCTGGCATCAAGGTCGGCTACCTGGCGCAGGAACCGGAGCTGGACCCGACCAAGACCGTGCGTGAAGCGGTCGAGGAAGGCGTGGGCGAAGTGCTGCAGGCGCAGGCTGCGCTGGAAGCGGTGTACGCGGCCTATGCCGAAGAAGGCGCCGACTTCGACGCCCTGGCCAAGGAACAGGAGCGCCTGGAGGCGATCCTCGCCGCGGGCGATGCGCACACCCTGGAAAACCAGCTGGACGTGGCCGCCGATGCGCTGCGCCTGCCGCCGTGGGATGCCATCGTCGGCAAGCTGTCCGGTGGTGAGAAGCGCCGTGTGGCGCTGTGCCGCCTGCTGCTGCAGAAGCCGGACATGCTGCTGCTGGACGAACCGACCAACCACCTCGACGCCGAGTCGGTGGAATGGCTGGAACAGTTCCTGGCGCGCTACACCGGCACCGTCGTGGCCGTTACCCATGATCGCTACTTCCTGGACAACGCCGCCGAGTGGATCCTGGAACTGGACCGCGGCCGCGGCATTCCGTGGAAGGGCAACTACACCGACTGGCTGACCCAGAAGGATGAGCGCCTGAAGCAGGAAGACAATCAGGAAAAGGCCCGCCAGAAGGCGATCCAGAAGGAGCTGGAGTGGTCGCGCCAGAACGCCAAGGGCGGCCGTACCAAGGGCAAGGCCCGTCTGGCCCGCCTGGAAGAGCTGCAGTCGGTCGATTACCAGAAGCGCAACGAGACCAATGAAATCTTCATCCCGCCGGGCGAGCGCCTGGGCCAGGCGGTGATGGAGTTCAAGAACGTCTCGAAGAAGTTCGGCGACCGCCTGCTGTTCGACAACCTGAGCTTCCTGGTGCCGGCCGGCGCTATCGTCGGCATCATCGGCCCCAACGGTGCCGGTAAGTCGACCCTGTTCAAGATGATCACCGGCCAGGAAAAGCCGGACACCGGCGAGATCGTGGTCGGCCCGACCGTGAAGCTGTCCTACGTGGACCAGAGCCGCGACGCGCTGGAAGGCAACCACAACGTCTTCCAGGAAATCGCTGGCGGCCTGGACATCCTCAACATCAACGGCATCGAGATCCAGTCGCGCGCCTACATCGGCCGCTTCAACTTCAAGGGCCAGGACCAGCAGAAGATGGTCGGTTCGCTGTCCGGTGGTGAGCGTGGCCGCCTGCACATGGCCAAGACCCTGCTGCAGGGTGGCAACGTGCTGCTGCTCGACGAACCGTCCAACGACCTGGACATCGAAACCCTGCGTGCGCTGGAAGATGCGCTGCTGGAATTCCCGGGCAACACCTTCGTCATTTCGCATGACCGCTGGTTCCTGGATCGCATCGCGACCCACATCCTGGCGTTCGAAGGCGACTCGCACGTAGAGTTCTTCCAGGGCAACTACCGCGAGTACGAAGAAGACAAGCGCCGCCGCATGGGCGACGACGCCGCGCCGAAGCGCCTGCGCTTCAAGGCGCTGAAATAAGGCAACCGGAAAGGCCGCGCTCGCGCGGCCTTTCTCATTTCGGTAGGTCACCACCGTTGGTGGTGACTGGAGGCGTACCGACCAACGGTCGGTACCCACGTTCTGCATTCGGGTAGGTCACGACCGTTGGTCGTGACACCTTATTGTCGCGAGATTCCCCATGTCACTGCTCGAACGCCTGTTCCAGCTGCAGCAACACGGCACCACCGTGCGCACCGAGCTGCTGGCCGGTGTCACCACCTTCCTGACGATGTCCTACATCGTCTTCGTCAATCCCGAGATCCTCGGCACCACCGGCATGGACGCCGGCGCGGTGTTCGTCGCCACCTGCCTGGCCGCCGCGCTGGGTTCGGCGGTGATGGCACTAGCCGCCAACTTCCCGGTCGGCATGGCACCGGGCATGGGCCTGAACGCGTTCTTCGCCTTCACCGTGGTCGGTGCCGCCGGCCTGCCCTGGCAGCAGGCACTGGGTGCGGTGTTCATCTCCGGCCTGGTGTTCCTGGTCCTGTCACTGACCGGCGTGCGTGCGTGGCTGGTGTCGGGCATTCCATCATCGCTGCGCTCAGCCATCGTGGCCGGCATCGGCCTGTTCCTGGCGATCATCGCGCTGCAGAAGTCCGGCGTGATCGTCGGCAATGAAGACACGCTGGTGGCACTGGGCCCGTTGAACACGGCACCGCCGCTGCTGGCGCTGGCCGGCTTCCTGCTGATCGCGGTGCTGGAAGCGCGCCGCATCCGCGGTGCGATCCTGATCGGCATCCTGGCGGTGACCGGCGCTGGCTGGGCATTGGGCGATGTGCAGTACCAGGGCCTGGTCTCGCTGCCGCCGAGCCTGGCACCCACCTTCCTGCAGTTGGACCTGCCGGGCCTGCTGCACCATGACGGCGGCGCGCCGATCGCGGTGCTGCTGCAGGTGGTGCTGGTGTTCGTGCTGGTGGAAGTGTTCGATGCCACCGGCACCCTGTACGGCGTGGTCGGCCGCGCCGGCCTGCTGAAGCTGCCGGGCGCGCAGAAGCGTTTCGGCCGTGCGCTGCTGGCCGACAGCACCGCCATCGTGGCCGGTTCGATGCTCGGCACCAGCAGCACCACGGCCTTTGCCGAAAGCGCTTCGGGCGTGCAGGTGGGCGGTCGCACCGGCCTTACCGCGCTGGTGGTGTCGGCGCTGTTCCTGGCTGCGCTGCTGTTCTCGCCGCTTGCGGCGATGGTGCCCAGCTATGCCACCGCACCAGCACTACTGTTCGTGGCTGGCCTGATGCTGCGTGAGCTGGTGGAAGTGGACTGGAGCGACCTGACCGAATCGGTGCCGGCCGCACTGTGTGCGCTGGCGATGCCGTTCACCTATTCGATCGCCAATGGCCTGGCGTTCGGCTTCATCGCCTATGCCGCGCTGAAGGCCGGTACCGGGCGCTGGCGCGAAGTGCATCCGGCCGTGTGGCTGGTGGCGGTGCTGTTTACCCTGCGCTACGCGCTGGAATAAGCGGTAGGCGATGTCGGCCAGCGGCCGGCACTACCGGGCATGATTCACCTGCAACGCACGGCGCTTTGGGATGCGGTCCCATCTTGATCGCTTCCGGCCGTGTGCCGAACACGGACAGGACCGTCACCGCAGCACTCCTGAAGGATGGCGCGGGGGGATGCAGGTAGCTGTAGCGCGGTGGCGGCGGCCTGCGGCCGCCTTATTCGTACTGGATGGTGAAGGTCGCCTGGCCGTTTGCGACACCGGCACCGACCGTACCGGCCTGGGTCTGCACGTAACGTGCGCGCAGCGGCAAGGTCATCGTGCTGGTGCCGGGGGTGGTGGTACCGACGTTGACGGTCTGGCCGAAGCGCACTTCGCGCTCGGTGCTGCCATCGCGCTGGACCATCTGGATGCCGATGCGGGTGGCGCTGTTGCTGGCCGCGCTGAGCTTCAGCACGCCCGCCATGTTCGAGCTGTCCTGGTCGGCATCGAGACGGATGCCGATCTTGCTCTGGTACTGGGCGACATTGCTGCCCTGGCAGTTCAGGCGGATATCGAAATCGCGATCGACGGCTTTGGAGCCGACACCGGTAAAGGTGGTGTTGGGCACGCTGCCGAAATCGACGGCGATGTTGCGGCTGCCGGCCTGCACTTCGCAGGTCGGGCTGACCACGGTGGTGCCCGAGCCTTTGAAGGTCGAGGTGAGTTCCGGACGGCCAGGGCCGTCGCCGTCGAGATAGTAGGTGGTGAAGCGGCCGTTGGGCGCGATGATGCCCGAGCCCGTCTGCGCGGCTGTCTTGATCAGCTCCACGCGGAAGCGACCACCATTGAGGGTCAACGTACGGTTGCCCCCCAGCTGCAGAGTGTGCGGGTAGTAAGTCTGGATGGCGCCCGAATCACGATAGACACGAATACCCACCCCGGCTACATCGGTGGCATAGACGTTGCTGAAACCCGGGACCGCGTTCTGCTGTGCGGCATTGACGAAACGGCCGTTGGCACTGCCGCCCCAGCGATCGCAGTAACCGATACTGTCACGCTGGTTGATCGGCACGATCAGCTCCTTGATCACACCACCGACGGGCAGGCTGGGCAGGATCACGATCTGTCCCATATCCATCTGCACGTCCTGCGCGACAAAGCCCTGCTGGGTGATGTAGCAGGTTGCCAACGCAGGGCTGGCCACAGCGATACCGCCCAAGATGGCCACTGCAGCCAATGCCTTGCGGCCACGGGAAGAAATCATCGGCATGCTGCCTCCAGCGGGATGAAGCCGGTCTTGGACGCATCG
>NZ_JBWKOO010000013.1:0-133163 GCF_059416125.1 Stenotrophomonas sp. GW821-FHT09E08 | reverse complement strand
CTCGCCTGCTCAACCGCACCGCGCTTGAACTCGGCACTGAACTTCCTACGCTTTGACATGAACACTCCTCATGGCCTAAATCGGCCTTCTTGTAAGTGTCCGTGAAAACGGGGGTGAACCCGGTCCCCAGTCACCGCAGGTCTCGACGAGCGGTGAGCAGTCTGACTGTTTGCAACATTCAATGCGAAAGGACGAGACCGCTGGCACCGACTAGTCTTGGCGTGCAGGTATCGAGGACCGCGCCGTTCAATTCGACGACTTTGACAGCCGAGAGTATCTTGCCGGTCTTAGGATCAAAACCTTTGAGAATCAGACTGTCGCCATGGATGTCGGCTACGAAACTATCGGCCTGACATAGGCGGTATTTATAACTCCGTTCAACTCTGTAGCCCAGGCCAGCGAAGACAGCCACCGTCCAAAGCAAGAGAGCGATGCTGCCAACAGCTTTCCACGGAAAGCTCGATACAAACTGCTCAAAGTTGCCTACTAATGGCACGGCGCCAACAAGAGTCACACCCAAGCCCGGCTGCTGTTCATCACCGTCTATCTTGCTTCCGGCTGGGCCATCCGGGCGAGCTTCATACCCCGATTGCATAGCCCGCTCGTACGTTCTTACATGTACGGCGATGCGCTGAGCAGCGCGCCGCCCTTGATAGACCGTTGTGGCAGAGAGGAACACGGCGCCCACTGAAAGCAGTGCTTGCACATAGGCAGCAACAGCTTCAGAAGTCGCGGAAAACTTCGGCAGCGCTTGAAGCCAGAGCCCAACTGGCAGCGCCAGAAAGACTATAGTCGCCAAGATGGCAGCGAAGACTTTTTCGCCTCTTCCCTTGGCGGCGCTGTACTTCCAGATCCACAAGGTCAATCCGACCAGCGTTATCGACAGTGCTCCGACAACAACACCGCCAGCCAGAAGGCGATTCAGCGAAAGATCGATGAAATCGGGCGCCACTCTCAGAAAGTAGTAGCGCCCACGCTCGTATGCATAGACGCCGAGGAAAACCACTGCCGGCGCCAGAGCGACGATGTACGCATCCCTTCGATGAAGATCCAAGCTTCTTGCCCCTATTCGCGGGCCAACAACTTTACACATCGAGCCAGGTTTCCAGAAGACGGCCCGAGGAGCCACAAAGTCTATTTCACCCCGCGCTCGGGGCAGCCAAGGCCAATAAAGCCAACTTTCGGCGAAGTTGCCACGCTAGTCATTGAATTAAAAGAGTTTTTCATTCTTCATGGTGCCCAAGGCACTAGCGAACTGCGCAGGCATTCTACCTCGCGACCTGCACAAGCACCTTACACACGAGTTGAGCCTCGATAGGAAGGCCTTGGACTGCGATCAAATCCACTGCATCATTCGCTGCCTTCGCGTTGCGAGGACGCACAAATCGGGCAGGTCTCGCCCGATGACCAAGGAACGATCACAGGGGAATTTTTGCAATGAACTCGCCTCTCATGAACAGTCCCTCCCATGGGGGAGACATCACCGCAGCCGTGCCCAAGGATCACCTCCGCTCGCTTTTTTATCTATTCACGGGCAAGCCTGATTCGCGAATCAAGATCTTTAACTCACCCGTCGCCCTGCAGCCCAGCGACCTCCTGGAGCTAAACTCGTCAGTAAACGAGAAGCTCAAGACCCATCACATCGACGTCAATGTCACATCCGCGAAAATTGGGTATGACGCTTCGCAGTTCGCGGAATTTTCAACATGGGCGGAGTTCGAAGGACACCGCTGGACCGAGTCGGAAAAGATTCAAGAAATCGTTGTCAAGTGGGACTTTCTTGTCAACATGCGGGACTACGCCGCCCCGCAGAGACACACTCTACTCCTGCGTATCTCCAGAGATATTAAGCCATCTCAAATATTCCACATGCTAGGCGCCGGGAACGCGGATGAGCTCGACAAGCTAGACGAAATCGCCGCACCAGCCTTCTGCCGAGTTGACTTCATCAATGCGCAACTCAGCCGCGAGCTGATTGCACTTGTCGAGGACTGGTACAAGGGCCGCCCCCAGCCAAGACTGATCAACCCGACACTCTATTCGGTGAAACAGTATAGAAACGGAATCGCGACATTCGTTGATCAATGGCTGCTTCTATCCTGGGCGCTGCTAGTCGCCTCGCTCTTGTACTGGGGGTTTGGTGCAGAAAAAATTCCTTCGACCATAGCAGCAGGCGCCATTGCAACGCTATTGGCAATTTACTCGCTTTCCCCAGCCGCCAAACTCTCTCACAAGCTTGCAAGCAAGGTCTATACAACGCTTTCCGCTGTTGAGGGGCGAAAAGTCGTTTTCAATTTCACCGCAGGCGACCGAAAGCACGCCGCGGAAACTGAAGATGATAATAAAAGGCAAGGCTGGAAATTTGTTCGGATGGTGGCGCTCAACATCGGTCTCAACATCGTCGCTACGATCATCTACACAGTATTGTTCACGGGCACTGGAAGCGGAGCGACAGTCGGCGGTTAACGATAAAGGGCGACTGCTTTGACCCTCAAACGAGGGCACCCACTATGGGCGCCCTCCTCTATCAATGCCGGCTCCACCAATCTGTGCTTGAGCGTATAAAGTATAGGGATCGATGCCTTCGGGCAGCCAAGGCTGACGAAGCCAACTTTGGGGTTCAGCTGGGGCATGGAATCGCGGGACTCTGGGGGCTTGGGCCCCTGCCGTCGTGGCAGGGGTTCCTGGGGGCCGGGGCCTGAAAGGGCGCCAGTATACCGGGGTTGGCGGCCGCGCTCTGAATGGCCAGCCGCCTGATCACGCACAGCCGCTGACACCGCGCTAACCCGCGCAGCACCGACAATGCAGTCCGGTTCCCCACAACGAGGTAGATGACGATGGCCGAGTGGATCACCCTGGATACGCATCATGGCCCTGTCCGCGCCTGGCAGGCCCTGCCCGAGGGCACCCCGCGCGGCGGGCTGGTGGTGGTGCAGGAAATCTTCGGCGCCAACCCGCACATCCGCAGCGTGGCCGAGCGCTTTGCCGCCGAAGGCTATGCGGTGCTGGCGCCGTCGTTCTTCGACCTGGTCGATGGCGCTGATGCCGATCCGGACGCCCTGCCCTACGACGCCGACGGCGTGAAGCAGGGCCTGGAGCGGGTGACCGCTCTGGGCATGGAGAAGGCACTGGAGGTGGTCCGTGCCGCAGCGACCCGGCTGGCCCCTTACGGCAAGGTCGGCACGGTCGGTTACTGCTGGGGCGGCAGCGTCGCCCTGCTGTCCGCGCTGCGCCTGGGCCTGCCTTCGGTCAGCTACTACGGTGCTCGCAACGTCCAGTTCCTCGATGAGACGCCAAAAGCCCCGGTGATCTTCCACTTCGGCGCCCAGGACAAGAGCATCCCGCCGGAAGCCATCCAGGCCCATCGCCAGAAGCTGCCGCAGATGGCCACCTACGTCTATCCGGCCGATCACGCCTTCAACCGGGAGGTCGGACATGCGTATGATCCAGACAGCGCCACCCTGGCGCTGCAACGCACCCTGGACTTCTTCTCGGAGCATCTTGGATGAGCGATTTCGAACTCGATTCACGCCTGGCCACCGATAGCGTGCTGGTGGCGGAAGGACCGTTGTCGCAAGTGCGGCTGATGAACGACGAACGATTCCCCTGGCTGGTACTGGTACCGCGCCTGGCCGGGGTGACCGAGTGGATCGAGCTGGACGGCGAGCAGCAGGACAAGCTGCGCACAGAGCTCAACCGCGCCTGCAAGGCCCTGCACGGTTCCGACGGGGTGGAGAAGATCAACATCGGCGCGCTGGGCAACATCGTGCGCCAGCTGCACTTCCACGTGATCGGCCGCCACGACGGCGATCCGGCCTGGCCGGGACCGGTCTGGGGCAGCGGTCCAGCGCACCGCTACGAGCCGGCGGCGCTGGACCAGCATGTCGCCTACTGGAAGGAACGGCTAGGATATCCGGCCCAGTCCTGAGCCGTTGCCGACCGATGCGATTCAACCTCGTTGCCGCCGTCCTGCTGATCCTGGTCGGGCTGTTCATGCTCGCCAGCAACCTGGGCTGGACCCACCTGAACCTGTCCAAGCTGCTGCTGACCTGGTGGCCGGTGGCGCTGGTCGGCGTCGGTATCGCGATGCTGTTCGGTCGCGGGAAATAAGGTAGCGCCGGGCCCTGCCCGGCGAAAGCAGCGCGCGGCCGCACAAACGGAAACGCCGGGCATGGCCCGGCGCTACCGATACGCGCTGACGCAGGCAGTCAGGTACGTGGCAAGGTCACGCCGGTCTGGCCCTGGTACTTGCCACCACGATCGCGGTACGACGTTTCGCAGACGTCATCGGCTGCGGCCTGGAAGAACAGCATCTGCGCCACGCCTTCGTTGGCGTAGATGCGCGCCGGCAGCGGCGTGGTGTTGCTGAATTCCAGGGTCACGTGGCCTTCCCATTCCGGCTCCAGCGGGGTCACGTTGACGATGATGCCGCAGCGCGCGTAGGTGCTCTTGCCCAGGCACACCACCAGGGTGTCGCGCGGAATGCGGAAGTACTCGACCGTGCGTGCCAGCGCGAAGCTGTTCGGCGGAATGATGCACTCGTCACCGACGATGTCGACGAAGCTGCCCGGGTCGAAATGCTTGGGATCGACGATCGTCGAGTTGATGTTGGTGAACACCTTGAACTCGCGCGAGCAGCGCACGTCATAGCCGTAGCTGGAGGTGCCGTAGCTGACGATGCGCTCGCCGTTGGCCTGCTTGACCTGCCCGGCCTCGAACGGCTCGATCATGCCGTGCTGCTCGGACATGCGGCGGATCCAACGGTCACTCTTGATGCTCATGCTTTGTCCTGGGGAATACGAGGGGGCGCAAGGATTCTAGCAGGGGGCCGGGCATCGTCGCCGGCCCCTGCCCCCGTCCCTTACAGCAGCGACGACAGGATCGGGATCGAGGCGCGCGGGCGCTTGCCCACTTCCTCGATCAGGCGCTGTGCGGCATGACGATAGGCCTGCGCCGGTACCGAGTCCGGCTGGGCGACGGTGATGGGTGTCCCGGCATCGCCCTGCTCGCGGATGCCGATCTGCAGCGGCAGCGAACCCAGCAGCGGCACGCCGTACTGCGCGGCCATGCGCTCGCCACCGCCCTCCCCGAACAGGTGCTCGACATGGCCGCAGTTGCTGCAGGTATGCACTGCCATGTTCTCGACGATGCCCAGTACCGGCACCTCGACCTTCTCGAACATCTTCAGCGCCTTCTTCGCATCCAGGGTGGCGATGTCCTGCGGCGTGGTGACGATCACCGCCCCGGCCAACGGGATCTTCTGGGTCAGGGTCAGCTGGATGTCACCGGTACCCGGCGGCAGATCGATCAGCAGGAAGTCCAGGTCGTCCCACAGGGTGTCGTTGAACAGCTGGGTCATCGCCGAGGTGGCCATCGGACCGCGCCAGATCATCGGCGTGTCCTCTTCGATCAGATAGCCGATCGACATGGTGTCCACGCCGAATGCGCGCAGTGGCTCGATGCTCTTGTTGTCGGGGCTTTCCGGGCGACCGGACAGACCCAGCATGGCCGGCACGCTCGGGCCGTAGATGTCTGCATCGAGCACGCCGACGCGCGCGCCCAACTGTTGCAGCGCCACGGCCAGGTTGACCGACGTGGTCGACTTGCCGACACCGCCCTTGCCCGAGCCGACCGCGATCACGTTGCGGATGCGGGCATGCGGCGTCAGTCCCTTCTGGACCTGGCTGGCATGGGGACGGCGGGGAGAACTGTTCACAACGAGCACCGGCGGGGTCAGGGGTAATAACCCAACATCATACAAGCTGGACGCAACCTGACTGAAATTCAGGGTTGCTACAGATTCGTGCACAGATTGTTAAGTTCATGTTACGTTCGCAGAGCACTGTTTTGGGCTGCGAAGCTGGCTTTCCAGCGCGCACGATGGCGCATGCGCAGTGCCGATTTTGTTTTTGCTCTCCAATGGAACTACATGAAATACGTAAGCAACACCGCACGTCGCAATACGCTCGCCGTCGCCCTGATTTCCGCTCTGATGGCCGCCTCCCCGGCAATGGCCCAGGACAAGGCGACCAACCTGGACAAGATCACCGTCACAGGTTCGCTGATCCCGCAGACCCAGGTTGAAACCCAGACCCCGGTGATGTCCATCACCGCACAAGACATCCAGACCCGCGGCTTCAGCAGTGTTGCTGAAGTGCTGCAGCAGTCGTCGCTGACCACCGGCGGCCTGCAGGGCGGCCAGACCTCGGGTTCGTTCACCCAGGGCGCCGAGGCAGCCGGCATGTTCGGCCTGAATCCGGGCTACACCAAGTACCTGATCAACGGCCGCCCGATGCTCTCGTATCCGGCGCTGTACAACGGCAGCGAAACCTTCAACAACATCAGCGGCATTCCGATCGACATCGTCGAGCGCATCGAAGTGCTGCCGGGCGGCCAGTCCTCGCTGTACGGCTCGGACGCGATCGCCGGTGTGGTCAACATCATCCTGAAGGAGCGCATGGACGGCGGCACCATGACCCTCCGTGGCGGCACCTACACTGAAGGCGGTGGCAGCAACATCCGCTTCAGCGCTGCCAAGGGCATCAATGCCTTCGATGACCGCTTCCATGCACTGTTCAACGTGCAGATCGAGAACGGCAGCCCGATCTGGGGCTACCAGCGCGACATCACCCGCCAGAACAACCCGGTCGGCTACACCGCCCAGGTTCCGTCGAACGACTTCGCCGTCATCACCAACGCTGACAACAAGCTGCTGATGATGGATCCGAGCCGTTGCGCCAACGTGGCAGGGCTGTATGACGGCACCACCGTGGTCGGCCAGCGCCCGTCGGGCGAGTCCTGCGGTTCGGTGTACAGCGCCGGCTACAAGACCCTGAAGAACGGCAAGAACAGCGGCCAGTTCTACTCGTCGATGACCTTTGACGTGAACGACAACTTCCAGCTGTTCGCCGACGTGCTGTACAGCAAGGAAAAGACCGAGTTCACCTCCGGCTCCAGCGCCCTCTGGTGGGGCACCAAGTCGGTCATGGGCGGCTTCTACGACCAGGGCCTGGGCAAGGTCGTGAACCTGCAGCGTGCCTTCGCGCCGGAAGAAATCGGCCCGGGCCACTACAACAACATCATGAACTCCGACGAAAGCCGTGCCTACCAGGTCACCCTGGGTGGCAAGGGCATGGTCGGCGACTGGGACTACAGCGCCAGCTTCACCCGTGGCGAGTACCGCCTGGACCAGAACCGCTTCGTGCGCTGGAAGGACAAGATCGAAGATTTCTTCGGCCAGACCGTGCTGGGCCCGCGCCTGGGCACCTCGGCTGGCGGCTTCGGCATCTACAACCCGGACTACGCGGCCTTCTACTCGCCGATCACTCCGGACCAGTTCGCCAGCTTCACCGGCTACGGTACCCACCGCAGCAAGACCTGGCAGAACCTGGGCCGCGTGCAGGTGACCAACGGCTCGCTGTTCAGCCTGCCGGGCGGTGACGCCGGCCTGGCCGTCGTGCTGGAAGGTGGCAGCGAAGGTTGGGACTACTCGCCGGACCAGGCGTTCGTCGATGGCAATGTGTGGGGCACCACCGCCGTCGCCGGTGCCGGCCACCGCAGCAACTACGCGGTCACCAGCGAGCTGCGCATGCCGCTGCACGACAAGCTGACCGTCAGCGCGTCGGGCCGCTATGACGCCTTCAAGATCGCCGACAAGACCGTCGACAAGGCCACCTACAGCATCGGCCTGGAATTCCGTCCGATCGAGAGCCTGCTGCTGCGCGGCAAGTACGGTACCGCCTTCCGCGCACCGACCCTGTCCGATGCCTTCCAGGGCATGAGCGGTTCGTACTCGTCCGGCCAGAACGATTACTACCGCTGCAGCCAGCTGGGCTATGGCCTGCGTGATGAGGCCTGCTCGTTCTACAAGAACACCTCGGTGTACAGCGAAAAGTCCGGCAACCCGGACCTGAAGCCGATCACCGCCGATGTGTGGAGCGCAGGTGTGGTGTGGGCCCCGGTCAGCAACTTCTCGCTGTCGGCCGACTACTACAACTGGAAGATCAAGAACGAGGTCAAGACTCTCAGCAGCGACCAGCTGCTGCTGGCCGAGTACCAGTGCCACAACGGCCTGCCGAACAACACCTCGGCCAGCTGCGGTGACGTGACCAACTGGGTGTCCCGCGATGCCGGTGGCAACCTGACCCGCGTGTACACGCCGAAGCTCAACGTTGCCAGCCAGAACCTGGAAGCGGTGACCGTGGCGGCCAAGTACCAGCAGGATATCGGCCGCTTCGGCTCGCTGATGTTCTCCGGCAACTACACCAACATGCTGAAGCGTGAAGTGCAGCCGATGCCGGGTGCCGCCAAGCTGGATCTGCTGAGCGATCCGTACAACATGTGGTACTACGACAACTTCGCCAAGGTCCGCGGCGATCTGTCGGTGGCGTGGAACATCGCCAAGTTCACCACCACCGTGTACGCCAACTACGTCGGCAGCACCCCGAACTACCTGGCCTACACCGGCCGCAGCTACGGCTATGTCCACTCCTCCGGCGCCAAGGCCGGCAAGTGGGGTTCGTACACCACGTACAACCTGAGCATGAACTATCAGGCACAGGAAGATCTGGTCCTGTCGCTGATGGTCAACAACGTGTTCAACAAGCTGCCGGAAGGCCAGCGCTACAACTACCCGGGCAACGAATCGACCCCGTTCAACGACGGCTTCTACAGCGTCTACGGCCGTCAGATCTCGGCCCAGGTCAAGTACAACTTCTGATCCCGTCGTTTTCCGGACTTCGTGTCTGGACCAGGCCCCGCTTCGGCGGGGCCTTTTTTTTGCTCGCAGAAGGCGGTCGAGCGGCCGCGATCCAGGCAACGGACATCGGCGTCGCAGCTAGCGCAACCCATTGATGCAGAAGCGTTGCGTGCAGTACGAAAGGATCCACCGCACATTGCCATGTTTTGAAACACACCAAAACAATGGTCGTTAGTCACTGATTTCAGGGAAGTTTTCAACTCATAGGCCGCTTGAGGAGATGACGGTTGCGTGTTGAACGCGTTAAACGCGTGTTACGGTCCAACTGAATGGAATGCAACTGAACAGATTGTTAAACCGGCAAGGAGGCCGGTCGCCAAGACATTGCTCACTACGGGGATTCACCATGTCTCGCCATCGTTCCACACTCCCACGCCACCCACTGACCCTCGCCCTGCTCGGCACCCTCCTCGCCTCGGGCACCGCCCTGGCACAGAGCGGCAACGCGCCGACCCAGCTCGACCGTGTCACCGTCACCGGCTCGCTGATTCCGCAGACCGAGATCGAGAACCACACACCGGTCCTGACCGTGACCGCCGAGGACATCCAGACCCGAGGCTTCACCAGCGTCGCCGACGTACTGCAGCAGTCCTCGCTGTCCACCGGCGGCCTGCAGGGTGGCCAGACTTCGGCTTCGTTCACCCAGGGCGCAGAAGCGGCCGGCATGTTCGGCCTCAGCCCGGGCTATACCAAATACCTGATCAATGGCCGCCCGATGCTTTCGTATCCGGCGCTGTACAACGGCGGCGATACGTTCAACAACATCAGCGGCATTCCGATCGACATCGTCGAGCGCATCGAGATCCTGCCGGGTGGCCAGTCCTCCCTTTACGGTTCGGACGCGATCGCCGGCGTGGTCAACATCATCCTCAAGGAACGCATGGATGGTGGCGTCCTCAACGTACGTGGCGGCGCCTACAGTGAAGGCGGCGGCAACAGCTTCCGCCTCAGCGGCGCCCGCGGCTTCAATGGCGTCGATGATCGCTTCCATGCCCTGGTCAACGTGCAGTACGAAAAGACCAGCCCGATCTGGGGTTACCAGCGTGACCTGACCAAGGTCAACAATCCCGACGGCTACAGCCCGCAGTACGTCTCCAACGACTTCCTGGTGCTGTTGCCGGCTGCCAACAACGCCTACGCCATGATGGACCCGAACCTGTGCGCCAATGTGGCCGGGCAGTTCGATGGCACCACCGTGCTCGGCACCCGGCCCACCGGCCAGGCATGTGGCTCGACCTATGGCACCGGCTACAAGACCATCAAGAACGGCAAGGAAAGCGCGCAGATCTACAGCTCTGCCACCTTCGACGTGAATGACAACTTCCAGCTGTTCGGCGATGCGCTGTACAGCCTGGAAGAGGTCAAGTACGCGACGGGTTCCGGCTACACCTGGTGGGGCACCTCGTCCGGTTGGGGCCGTTTCTACGACCAGGCAAGTGGCCAATACATGAACCTGCAGCGCGTGTTCGCTCCGGAGGACATCGGCGGCGGTGGCTACCGTGACATCATGAACACCGACCGCAACAAGGCCTACCAGGTAACGCTGGGTGGGCGCGGCACGGCCGGCAACTGGGACTACAGCCTCAGCTTCACCCGCGGCGAGTACAAGCTGACCGAGCGCAACTTCGTGCGCTGGAACGACCCGATCAACGACTACTTCGAGCAGCGCGTGCTGGGCCCGGTACTGGGCACCACCAGCACCGGCTACGACATCTACAGCCCGAACTGGGAAGCGTTCTACTCACCGTTGCCGTCTGGCGACTTCCAGAGCTTCACCGGTTACAGCTACAGCGAAAGCCGTACCTGGCAGAACCTGGCCCGTGCGCAGGTCACCAACGGTTCGCTGTTCAAGCTGCCGGGTGGCGACGCCGGCCTGGCCGTGGTCGTTGAAGGCGGCAGCGAAGGCTGGGACTACAGCCCTGATCCGGGCCTGATGGATGGCAGCGTGTGGGGCACCACGGCGGTTTCCGGTGCCGGCCACCGCAGCAACTACGCAGTGACCGGTGAACTGCGCCTGCCGCTGCATGACACGCTGACCGTCACCGGCTCCGGCCGCTACGACGCCTTCAAGATCGGCAGCAACACCGTCGACAAGTCCACCTACAGCATCGGCATCGAGTTCCGTCCGATCGAAAGCCTGCTGTTCCGCGGCAAGTACGGCACGGCGTTCCGCGCTCCGACCCTGTCCGACGCATTCCAGGGCCGTAGCGGCTACTACGCCAACGGCTCCACCGACTACTACCGTTGCGGCCAGTTGGGCTACGACCCGGCCAATACCACCGGCTGTCCGTATGACAGCGTCTCGGTGTTCGGCACCCGCGCCGGCAATCCGGACCTGGAACCGATCACCGCCGACGTCTGGAATGCAGGTGTTGTGTGGGCACCGATCAACAACCTGTCGCTGTCGGTGGACTACTACAACTGGAAGATCAAGAACGAGGTCGATACGCTCAGCTCCGACCAGCTGCTGCTGGCCGAGTACTACTGCCGTGGCGGCCAGGCTAACAACACCTCGGCCAGCTGCCAGAACGTCAACGACTGGATCACCCGCGATGCGTCCGGCGTGCTGGACGAGATCTACACGCCGAAGATGAACGTCGCGCGCCAGAACCTGGAAGCGCTGACCGCCAGCTTCAAGTACGTGCACGACATGGGCCGCTTCGGTTCGCTTCAGTTCTCGGGCAACTACACCGACATGCTCAAGCGCGAACTGCAGCCGCAGCCGGGCGATGAGTTCCTGGACCTGCTGCGTGACCCGTACGCGATGTGGGTGTACGACTCGTACGCCAAGGTGCGCGCCGATGGTTCGGTCGGCTGGGCCAAGGACAAGTGGACCACCACCCTGTACGCCAACTACATCGGCAAGACGCCGAACTACATGGCGTACGTGGGCAATGGCTACGACTACGTCCACAGCTCCGGCTACAAGGCAGGCAAGTGGGGCTCCTACACCACTTACAACCTGAGCGTGAACTACCGTGCGCTGGACAACCTGACCCTGTCGCTGATGGTCAACAACGTGTTCAACAAGATGCCGGACAACCAGCGCTTCAGCTTCGCCGGCACCAGCGGCCAGCCGTACAACAACTACCTGTACAACGCCTACGGGCGTGCGATCTATGTGCAGGCCAAGTACGAGTTCGGCGGCAAGTAAGCAGAAGATTGTCGGCTTCCAACAGACCCCGCCCAGGCGGGGTCTTTTTTTTTGGGCTGCCAACCCGCGAATCCGAACCCGCACCAGCATACGGCTAAGTTCATATTTTATTTTTATAAATCAAATAGTTGCCTCAAACTCAAGAATTACGAAAGCCCTTTGGATCACGACTTCATGACGCGCACATGAACACTTGACTGCATCAGTTAAGCTCGTGTTAATCTCAAGTCGCAGGCATGTGAAGCCGGCAGCAAGGATCGGGATCAACCGTCTCAAGGGGCACAGGGATGTCAGGCACGGGCACAGCACCCGGCCGGCGCCAGGTGCGAATGGAATGAATTCAAGGGGATTTCAGTCATGACGCATCGGAAGCTGCTCAGCCGCAACCCGCTGAGCTTCGCACTGGCTTCGGCACTGGTTGTTTCGTTGGCCACTCCGGCCTTCGCCCAGAACGCTGGTGAGCAGAGCCAGGGCGCCACCCGCCAGAACACTACCCAGCTCGACAAGGTCACGGTCACCGGCTCGCGCATCAAGCGCGCCGAAGTCGAAGGCCCGGCACCGGTCGTGGTGGTCACCTCCCAGGACATCGAGAAACAAGGGTTCAACACGGTCTATGACGCGCTGAACACCCTGAGCCAGTTCACCGGCTCGGTGCAGAACGAAATGGTCGCCGGTGGCTTCACTCAGAACGCCAACTTCCTGAACCTGCGCGGTCTCGGACCTGGCTATCAGCTGGTGCTGATCAACGGCCGACGCGCCGCTGACTATCCGCTGCCGTACAACAGCCAGTCCAACGCCGTGAACCTGGCCAACATTCCAGCCGCAGCAATCGACCGCATCGAAATCCTGTCTGGTGGCGCCTCGGCGATCTACGGTTCGGACGCAGTCGCCGGCGTGGTCAACGTGATCATGAAGACCAACTTCGACGGTGACACCGTCACCGTGCGTGGCGGCACCACCACCCGCGGCGGTGGCGACTCCGGCCGCCTGCAATGGGTTGGCGGCAAGACAGGCAGCAACTGGAGCGTGACCTACGCCTTCGAGGCCATGGAACGCGAGGCGATCTACGCCAGCCAGCGCGACTTCATGGATTCCTACCGCGACGATCCCTCGGTGGATCCAGCCGATGCAACTGCGATCGAAGGCGTGCGCTTCACGGTCAACCGTGGCACCGGCGCGATCCGCGAATGGCCTGCCCCCGGTCTGAAGGAAATCTGCGGCCGATTCCCTGAGTTCGAAACCTTCAAGTCCGCACCGAGCGCCCCCGACGTCAACCGCTGTGGCTACTTCGGCTATCCGGCAACGCAGACGGTGCGCAACTCGGACAGCTCGCAGTCCGGCTACCTGTATGGCACCTTCGACTTCAGCAACGGCATCCAGGCCTGGGGCCAGTTGAGCGCGACCCAGTCGAAGGCGAAGATCGCCAGCGCCACCCGCTTCATCCAGAGCGGCGGTACGCTGGGCATCACCAGCCACTACGATCCGCAGTTCGGCGGTACGGTGGGCAACATCAACCGCTTCTTCACCCCCAGTGAAGTCGGCAGCGAGGGCGCACGCAACAACTACACCGAGAAATCCTATGACGTCGCCTTCGGCCTGCGCGGCAACATCGCACAGCGTTTCGACTGGGATGCCACAGTGTCGCACTCGAACTACACCGCGGACCAGAAGTTCAACTGGCCGGTCGCCAGCCGCGTGCGTGATTTCTTCTTCGGGCCGCGCCTGGGTACGCGTCCCAACGGATTGCCGATCTATCGCCTGAATGTCGACCGCCTGCTCAATCCGCTGACTCCCGAGCAGATCGCGGCGTTCAGCGAGACCTATTCCAGCACCGCCGAGTCTCAGTCCTCGCAAGCGACCTTCACCCTCAGCGGCGACCTGTTCGAGCTGCCAGCGGGTCCGCTGGCCATGGCTGCCGTTCTGGAAGGCGCGCATCAGAAGTACGACATCTCCCCCGATTTCCGCATGCGCCAGGACTACACCGGCACCGATGCACCGATGGGCCGCACCGCCACAGGCGGCGGCGGCAAGCGCAGCCGCTATGCGGCCGGCCTTGAGTTCAGCGTCCCGATCTTCAGCACGTTCAAGGCCAATCTGGCCGGCCGTTATGACAAATACGACGATGCCAGCTCGGTCGATGCAGCGTCCACCTGGATGGCGGGCCTTGAATGGCGCCCGTTCGAGAGCCTGTTGCTGCGTGGTTCGCACTCCACCAGCTTCCGCGCACCAGACATGCACTACATCTTCGCCCAGCCGTCCGGCTTCTTCCTCAACAACGTGACCGATGAGTACCTGTGCCGCCGTGATGGCCTGAACCCGCTGGACACCAGCCAGTGCGGCCTGGGCACCAACTACAACTATTCCATCCAGGGCGACCGACAAGGTAACCGCAACCTGAAGGAAGAGACTGGCAAGTCGACCACCGTCGGCTTCGTCTGGGACGTGATGGACCAGATGTCGTTGAGCGTGGACTACTACAACATCAAGCTGGAAGGCGCGGTCAAGGATATTTCCTTCGGCTACCTGATGCGCAACGAAGCCGACTGCCGCCTGGGACGGACCCGTGACGGTGCAGCGGTCGACGGCACCTCGGCAGGCTGCGACTACTTCCGCAGCCTGGTTGGCCGTGAGGGCATCAATCCGGTTCTGGGCGAAGATGAGCGGATCGTCGACTACCACTCGGTGCCGTTCAATCAGGCAACCCAGCGCACCTCGGGCCTGGACGTGGCATGGAAGTACAGGATCGATACCGACCGCTGGGGTGACTTCGACCTGGGCCTGAACTGGACCCATGTGCTGAAGCTGGAAGACAAGGAGTTCCCGGGCAGCCCGACCCGAAACGTGCGCGACCACAAGCAGTTCTTCAACTTCCGCAGCCGTATCAACTGGAGCGCGGCGTGGGAGCGTGACGACTGGGCAGCCAGCGTGTATGGCTATCGCTGGGGCTCGCTGCCGAACTGGGGCGAGACCGCTCGCATCGGTTCGTACGTGATCTGGAATGCCAACGTACAGAAGAAGATCACCAACAAGGCCACCGTCGGCTTCTATGTGAACAATGTGTTCGACACATTGCGGCCCAAGGACAAGACCTTCAACGAGTACCCGTACTTCTGGTACGCCTACAGTGCAGTCGGCCGCGAGATCTTCGTGCAGTTCGAGTACAAGCTGAACTGATCGCCCTCTGCCGCATCGAAGAGCCCGGCCCTGCCGGGCTCTTCGCTTTGCAGCGTATTTGCCTCATTTCCACGGAGATTGTGTATGAAGCATCTGTTGTCCCTGCTTGCGGTGGCCATCACGGCGGTGGTTCCGGCCGCTCATGCCGCCGCGCCACAACAGGCCATCAAGGATTTCGTCGGCCATGCGTCCTACGGTACGGTCAAGATCTCGCCTACCGGGGAGTACCTGGCGATCACCGTCGACCAGGGGGACCAGGACGTACTGACTGTCATCCGCACCAGCGATCTCAAGCCCGTCAAGGTCAATGCCCTGCCGGACAAGAAGAGCATCGGTTCGTTCTACTGGACCAGCCCAGACCGCCTCCTGTTCAACGCAGTCAAGAAGCTCGGCGGCTATGCGTCACCGATGCCGACCGGTGAGTGGTATGCAGTGAATGCGGACGGCAGCCAGCCCCGGCCATTGATCTACTACGGTAGCCGTGACGCCACCCAGCGCGGCAAGGAAGTAAGCGGTGAGCGTTTCGCCCTGCTGGATACGCTGAAGAGCGACGACCAGAACGTCATCATGCAGGTCACCTCGGCACGATCGTCTGAAGGCGGGAACACCGAAGTGGTGCGCATGGACACCATCAGTGGACGCCGCACGTCGCTGGGCCGCGCCCCAAAGGAAAACTGCAGCATCGCGCTGGATGCAGCCAAGGAACCGCGCTTCGCCATATGCAGTTCCAGCCGTAACGAAGAGGGCGAGTATGAGGAGCGCAGCGAGCTGTACCGTCGCGACGGCGCCAATTGGACCCTGCTCAATGCCTCCAAGAGTGAAGGCAAGCACTTGGACGTGATCACCACCACCAACAATGGCACCGTCTACGCAACCGAGAACGACGGCAAGGTGCCCGCAGCAGTGGGTACCCTCGATACCGCCACCGGTGCGTTCAAGCCTCTGTTCCAGGATCCTGTCGCCGAGGTCTCCAACTACATCTGGTCCACCGACGAAAGCACGCTGATCGGTGTAGTCACCGAAGCTGCCGCACCGGCGGTCAAGCTGATCGACGAATCCCATCCAGACGCAGATCTCTATGCGTCGCTGGCAGCGGCCTTCGAAGGCCAGATGGTGGATTTCTCCAGCTACACCAAGGATGGCCGCAAGATCATCGTCAGCGTTTACAGCGATAACAATCCCGGCGAGCTGTACCTCTATGACCGCGACAACGGCAAGGCCCGCTTCCTGATGTCACGGCGGCCACAGCTCGACAAGAAGAACATGGCCTCGATCAAGCCGTTCAGCATAACCACGCGCGATGGTCGCAAGGTGTTCGGTTATCTGACACTGCCCAACGGTTCCAACGGCAAGGGACTGCCCCTGATCGTCAATCCGCATGGCGGTCCGATCGGTCCACGGGACAACTGGGGGTTCAACCCCGAAGCACAGCTGTTCGCCAATCGCGGCTACGCTACGCTGCAGGTCAACTTCCGTGGTTCCTCCGGATACGGCAAAGCCTTCGAGGATGCGGGCCACCGGCAGTGGGACCAGGGTATCCAGAACGACATTCTTGAAGCCACACATTGGGCGATCGACAACGGCTATGCCAACCGTGACCGCATCTGCATCTATGGTGGCAGCTTCGGAGGCTATTCGTCGCTGATGGCGCCGATCCGCGAGCCTGGTCTGTTCAAGTGCGCCTTTGGCTACGTGGGCGTGTACGACGTGGACATGCTGTTCAAGAAGGGCGACATCCCGCAGCGCGACTCGGGCCTGCGCTACCTGCGTCGCACTCATGGCACTGAACGCGCCGATTGGAACCGCGCCTCGCCTGCCCTGCGCGCGTCGGAAGTGAAGATCCCGGTGTATCTGGCCGCAGGCGCGCGCGATGTGCGAGCGGTGCCGGAGCAGACGGAAGTAATGGCCAAGGCGCTGACGTCCGCCGGCAACCCACCCGAGGGTGTGATCATCCAAAGCGGTGAGATGCACGGCTTCTACGGTGAAGAGGCACGGGTGAACCTGTACACGGAAATGCTCAAGTTCTTTGACCGCCACATCGGCACCGCCAGCAACCGCTGATGGCACGCCACTGGGCGGGCACCGCCCGCCCAGCCTTTTCACGCAGACGGACAATGCACATGAAATACCCGCAATGGATGGCGCACGGAGCCCTGCTGGCTGGACTGCTGCTGTCCAGCATTGCCTCAGGTGCCAGGCCGGCACCACCGGATCCGACCCAGGATAGGCTGATGGTCACGGCGGGCTTCCTCAACGGCCATCCGGACCTCCGTTTCCGCCTGTTGGCACTGGAAAAGTACAAGGCCGGAAACCGCGCCGACGCGATGCGCTTCTTCCAGTACGCCTCGCAGTACGCCGACAAGCCATCACAGGCGATGGTGGCGGAAATGCTGTGGAATGGTGACGGAACCCCCAAGGACCGTGCGCTCGCCTACGCCTGGATGGACCTGGCAGCGGAGCGCGGCTACGCCGGTTTTCTGGAACTGCGCGAGCGGTACTGGCAGCAGTTGAATGGCGATGAACGGGAGCGCGCCCTGCAGGAGGGGGAAGCGATCTACGCCCGCTATGGCGACACCGCCGCCAAGCCGCGCATCGCCGCCGTACTGCGCCGTGAACGGCGTTCGACCACCGGCAGCCGAACCGGTTTCACCGGAAGCCTGCGCATTCTCGTGCCCGGGGCGGCTGGCCCCCAGGAAATCGATGGTTCCAAGTTCTACGATGATCGCTATTGGGATCCAGCGCTCTACCAGGCCTGGCACGACTCGGTATGGAAGAAGCCACGCATCGCATCGGTCAACGTAGGTGGCATCGAGCAGATAGACAAGGACACCGTGACATCGCGCATTCAAGAGGTGGCGCCGGAGCCGGATGTCCCCGAACCGGACGTCGACGGCGAAATGCCAGCATTGCAGGATGGGCCGGCCAGACCCTGATGTGTTGATACCCGTCAGACCCGGCTTTTGCCGGGTCTGTCTTTTCCGGGCAAGGCAGCGGCCCTTGCGCTCGGCCATGACCTTCGACACCCTTGCAGGGCAGGCCGGCGGCGTATCGTTCGGCCCACGGCCGTCCCCGCGGCCCTTCCCTGACTCACTCGGCCTGGAGGCCATTCAAGTGACCCGTACTCCCAAGATCGTGCTGCTGACCCTGGCCGTTTCGGCCGCGCTGGTCGGCTGCGGCAAGAACGAAACCCCGGCCAAGGACGCCACCGCCTCCACGCCGGCTACCACCGAAGCCACCAACTACACGCTGGACGAAAGCAAGCTGCCGGCCTACAACGCCTTCCAGCCGAGCGATCTGGACACCAGCAAGGACGCCTGCGGCGCGTTCGGCGACTACGTCAACAGCAAGTGGCTGGCGGCCAATGAAATTCCGGGCGACCGCACCAGCTGGGGCGCGTTCACCATCCTCGACGAGCGTTCGGTCGCCGTGCAGCACCAGCTGGCTGAACAGGTGGCGCAGGTCAAGAACCCTAACCACATCGAGAAGATCGTCGGCGACCTCTGGGCCACCGGCATGGACGAAGCCAAGATCAACGCGCAGGGCATCGAGCCGCTGAAGGCCGACCTGACCGCGATCGACGGCCTGCAGGACAAGGCGGCCATCGCCAACTACCTGCGTACCAGCGCCGCCAAGGGTGACAACATCCTGTTCGGCTTCGGCGCCGAAGCTGACTTCAAGAACTCGGCCGTGAACATGGCCTACGCCAGCCAGGGCGGCCTGGGTCTGCCGGACACCACCTACTACACCGATGCCAAGAACGCGGACAAGCTGAAGGCCTACCAGGCGCACGTCGCCAAGGTGCTGGAACTGTCCGGCGTCGCCGCGGCCGACGCCGCCAAGCAGGCCGAAGAAGTGGTCAAGTTCGAAACCCGACTGGCCAAGGCCTCCAAGTCGCGCGTCGAGCTGTCGCGCAACGTTGAGCTGTTCTACAACCCGGTCACTCTGGCCGACGCCGACAAGCTGACCCCGAACTTCAACTGGACCGAGTTCTTCAAGTCGCAGGGCGTTGCCGCGCCGGAGAAGTTCTCGCTGGCCATGCCGGCCTTCCATGAAGAAGTGAGCAAGGCGCTGGGCGATACCGATCCGTCGGTGTGGCGTGCCTACCTGCGCTTCCACACCGTGGACAGCGCTTCGCCGTACCTGGCCGACGCCTTCGTGCAGGAGAACTACGAGTTCTACGGCAAGACCCTCAATGGCCAGAAGGAACAGAAGCCGCGCTGGAAGCGCGTGCTGGGCACCATCGAGAACGATGCCGGCGAAGCCTTCGGCCAGCTGTACGTGAAGGTGGCCTTCTCGCCGGAAGCCAAGGCGAAGATGGAAGAGCTGGTGAAGAACCTGGCGGCTTCGCTGAAGGAACGCATCCAGGGCTTGAGCTGGATGAGCGAGGAAACCAAGGCCAAGGCCATCGCCAAGTGGGAAACCTTTACCCCGAAGATCGGCTACCCGGACAAGTGGCGTGACTGGTCGGGCCTGCAGACCCAGCGCGACAGCTTCCTGGGCAATGTGCGCGCCGCCAGCGAATTCAACTACAAGTTCAACCTGTCCAAGATCGGCAAGCCGGTGGACAAGACCGAGTGGGGCATGACCCCGCAGACGGTCAATGCCTACTACAACCCGCTGCAGAACGAGATCGTGTTCCCGGCTGCCATCCTGCAGCCGCCGTTCTTCGATCCGAAGGCCGACGACGCGCTGAACTACGGCGGCATCGGTGCGGTGATCGGCCATGAAATGACCCACGGTTACGACGACCAGGGCGCGCGCTTCGGGCCGACCGGCAACATGGAAGACTGGTGGACCCCGGCCGACAAGAAGAACTTCGAAGGCCTGACCGGCAAGCTGGTCAAGCAGTTCGACCAGTACAAGGTCGACGGCCAGGCGGTGAACGGCCACCTGACCCTGGGCGAGAACATCGCCGATCTGGGTGGCCTTGCCACCGCCTACGATGCCCTGCAGAAGGCCACCGCCGGCAAGGAAGATGCGAAGGTCGACGGCTTCACCCGCGACCAGCGCTTCTTCTTCAACTGGGCCACCGTGTGGCGCACCAAGTACACCCCGGAGAACGCCAAGGTCCGCCTGGCCACCGATCCGCACGCCCCGGCGCAGTTCCGTGCCATGGGTGCGCCGTCGAACCTGCCGACCTTCGCCGCTGCGTTCCAGTGCAAGGCCGGTTCGCCGATGGTCCGCGCCGGCGAACAGCAGGTGGTGATCTGGTAAGCCCTGGCTCATGCCAAGGTAGACCTGCAGAGGCCCGGGAATTCCCGGGCCTCTGCTTTTGGCGGCGCATTGCATGTCATCCACGCATGGCCTGGATCTACTGATGCCGGTGACCCGCGAACAGGGCGTGACGCCTGCATGCCGCGTCGATCCACAGCTTGCTATAGTGCGCGCGCCCTCAATCCATCACGGATTCGTTCCACATGCCCAATTTCCGTCCGCTTGCCATCGCCCTGGGCATCAGCCTGGCGACCCTGGTCCCGACCCACGATGCATTCGCCGCCAAGAAAAAGGCCGCGCGCGCCCCGGCTGTCAGCGCCCAGTGCAGCGACTTCTACGACGCCACCAATGCAGGCTGGCTGAAGGCCAACCCGGTACCGCAGACCGGCGCCATCACCGCGCTGGGCCAGCTGGTCGACCGCAGCCGCCAGCAGCAGCGCGAACTGCTCGACGCGGCGATGAAGTCGCCGCAGGGCAACGTGCAGAAGCTGCTGGGTGATTTCTGGGCCAGTGGCCTGGACGAAGCGGCCGTGGAAGCGGACGGTTCCAACCCGATCGCACCGCTGCTGACCCGCATCAACGCGATCAAGAAGGCCAAGGATGTACC
This sequence comes from Stenotrophomonas sp. GW821-FHT09E08, assembly GCF_059416125.1. Lineage (NCBI taxonomy): Bacteria > Pseudomonadati > Pseudomonadota > Gammaproteobacteria > Lysobacterales > Lysobacteraceae > Stenotrophomonas > Stenotrophomonas sp. GW821-FHT09E08. The sequence continues at coordinate 112,256 of NZ_JBWKOO010000013.1, read as the reverse complement.
GGCCTCGATCGCGGCACTGCACCAGGTCGGCATCCCGGTGGCCTTCAACTTCGGCCCGGACGTCGACCTGAAGGCACTTGACCGCCATATCGGCTACTTCATGCAGGGCGGCATGGGCTTGCCGGATCCGGCGTTCTATACCCGTACCGATGCCGACACCGTGGCCCTGATGGGGCGCTACCGCAACTACGTCAAGCAGATCCTGGCGCTGACCGGCACCCCGGCCGCCAAGCTGGATGCCGAGTCGCAGGCGGTGATCGCGCTGGAAACCGAGCTGGCACGCAATGCGCAGTCGCTGGCCGGCATCAACAACCCGTTCAACAACTACGCGCCGATCTCCACCAAGGAGCTCAACAGCCGCTACCGCAACCTGCAGCTGGACGCTTTCCTGAAGGCACAGGGCGTGGATGACGACCTGGTCTCGCTGGCCGACCCGGGCCTGTTCAAGCAGCTCGACGGCATGGTCACCAAGCTCAAGCCGGACCAGTGGAAGGCCTACCTGCGCTGGCGCGTGGGCGACTCGATGGCGCCGTACCTGTCCAAGGCCTACCGCGACGCCGAGTTCGAATTCCGCGGCCGCGTGCTGCGTGGCGAGACCCTGCCGCCGCAGCGTTGGGAAGACGTGCTCGATGCGATCAACGTGGCCGCTGGCCCGATGGTCGGTCGCGAATACGCCGCCCGTTACCTGTCGGCCGAAGACCGTCGCCAGGCGGCGTGGATCGTCGACAAGGTCCGTGAAGTGCAGATCGAAGCGGTCAAGAACAGCAGCTGGATGAGCGCCGAGGCCAAGACCGAAGCGCAGGCCAAGCTGGCCGCGCTGAAGATCGAGATCGGCACCCCGCTGCGCGACCTCGACTACAGCGTGCAGCCGATGGGCCGAGGCTCGTTCGGCGGCAACATGCTGATCGCTTCGACCTGGCGCCATCGCGAGGAAATGAAGCGCATCGGCAAGGGCAACGCCGACCGTCGCTGGGACGTGCTGCCGCAGCAGCCGTCGCTGGCCTACGACCTGGCCCAGAACCGCCTGATCGTCACCGCCGCGATCCTGCAGGGCCCGGTGTTCAACGCCAAGGCCGACGCCGCCGATAAGTTCGGCAGCTTCGGTGGCCTGGTTGGCCACGAACTGACCCGTGCGATCGATGCCAAGGGTGCGCTGGTCGACGCCAAGGGCGAGTTGCGCAGCTGGTGGACCCCGGCCGACAAGACGGCCTGGACCCTGCTCGGCAACCGCGTGGCCGCGCAGTACGGCAGCTATGATTTCCCGGGCGTGAAGGGTGCCAAGGTCAACGGCACGCTGACCCAGGAAGAGAACCTGGCCGACATCGCCGGCCTGGAGCTGGCCTGGGCGGCTTATCTCGCACAGGAGCCGAAGGCCAAGCAGGCACAGCAGCAGGGCTTCTTCCGCGCCTGGTCGGCGCTGTGGGCACAGCAGCTGTCGCCGAACGAAGCCGTGCGCCGCCTGACCGCCGACATCCGTGCGCCGGGCCTGTGGCGCAGCAACGGCACGCTGGCCAACCTGCCGGCATTTGGCGCCACCTTCAGCTGCAAGGCCGGCCAGCCGATGCAGCGCAGCGAAGCCGAGCAGATCAAGGTCTGGCGCTGAGCCAACTGCCGCACCGGTAATGCAGAGGGCGCCTTCGGGCGCCCTTTTTTGCGGGTGCAGCACGATCCCGGGTTAACACCGGGCGTGCTATCGCTGCGGCTTCGTCCATCGCGGAGCCCCGACATGGCACACAAGAATACGATCTGTGTCTGGTACGACAACGGCGCGCTCGAGGCCGCCACCTTCTACGCCAGCCTCCTGCCCGACAGCGCGGTGACCGCCGTGCATCACGCCCCCGGTGACTATCCCGACGGCAAGGAAGGCAATGTGCTGACGGTCGAGTTCACGGTCTGTGGTGTTCCCTGTGTCGGCCTCAACGGCGGCACCGCGTTCAAGCACAGCGAAGCGTTCTCCTTCCAGATCCAGACCGAGGACCAGGCCGAGACCGACCGCCTGTGGAATGCGATCGTCGGCAACGGCGGACAGGAGAGCCAATGCGGCTGGTGCAAGGACCGCTGGGGCATCTCCTGGCAGATCAGCCCGCGCATGCTGATCGAAGCGGTAACCAGCAAGGACAAGGCACTGGCCAAGCGCGCCTTCAACGCGATGATGCCGATGAAGAAGATCGACATCGCCACCATCGAAGCGGCAATCAAAAAAGGGGACGGAGGGGATTAAGTCGTTTCTGCCCCTGTCCTGTGCTCAGATGCAGATTGCGACTTAACTCCCTCCGTCCCTTTTTCCGAGGTGCTGATGACCTGGGATGCGATCATCGTTGGCGGTGGCCACAACGGCCTGGTCTGCGCGGCCTATCTGGCGCGCGGCGGAAAGAAGGTGCTGGTGCTGGAACGTCGTGGCGTTCTCGGCGGCGCGGCAGTCACCGAGGAATTCCATCCCGGTTTCCGCAATTCGGTGGCGTCATACACGGTCTCGCTGCTGCAACCGCAGGTGATCGATGACCTGCAGCTGCATGCACATGGGCTGCGCATCGTCGCGCGTCCGGCCAACAACTTCCTGCCGTTGCCTGATGACCGCTATCTGCTGTCGGCGCTGGGCCGCACCCAGGCCGAAGTAGCGAAGTTCTCCGAACGCGATGCGCAGGCGCTGCCCGCCTATGAAGCGCGCCTGGAGATCTTCGCCGACGTACTGCGCGCGTGGGCTCTGCGTGCGCCACCGGACCTGGGTGTGACGGGCGGTTGGCGTGCCCTGCCCGCCCTGTGGCAGATGGGCCGCCTCGGTCGTGAACTGGCTACGCTGGATACCTCGCTGCGGCAGGAACTGCTCGACCTGTTCACGCTGTCGGCGGCCGAGTATCTGGATCGCTGGTTCGAGAGCGCGCCGATCAAGGCGCTGTTTGGTTTCGATGGCATCGTCGGCAACTACGCAAGCCCGTACACACAGGGCAGTGCGTACGTGCTGCTGCACCACGTATTCGGCCAGTGCAATGGCGTGAAAGGCGCGTGGGGCCACGCGATCGGCGGCATGGGAGCGATCAGCCAGGCGATTGCGGCGTCGGCACGCGAGGCCGGCGCGGAACTGCGCGCGGAGGCCGGGGTGCAGCGCGTGCGGATCGAACAGGGCCGCGCGGTGGGCGTGGAACTGGCCAACGGTGAAATCCTGCGTGCAAGAGCAGTGATCGCCAACGTCAATCCAAAACTGCTGTACGAGCAATTGTTGGAACCTTCGCAGGTACCGGCAGCTACGCGCGAGCGGATGGCGAACTGGCGTTGCGGCTCCGGCACCTTCCGGATGAACGTGGCGCTGTCGCGTTTGCCGGACTTCCGCGCCCTGCCCGGCCCCGGCGATCACCTCAGCGCCGGCATCATCATGGCGCCCAGCCTGGACTACATGGACCGGGCCTGGCTGGATGCGCGCCGCGACGGCTGGTCGCGCGAACCGATCGTGGAAATGCTCATTCCCAGTACGCTGGACGATTCGCTGGCGCCGCCCGGCCAGCATGTGGCCAGCCTGTTCTGCCAGCACGTGGCGCCGGTGTTGCCTGAAGGCCGCCATTGGGATGATCACCGCGAAACCGTGGCCGACCTGATGATCGCCACCGTTGAACGGTATGCACCCGGCTTCGCCGACAGTGTTCTCGGTCGACAGGTGCTGTCACCGCTGGATCTTGAACGGACCTTCGGCCTGATCGGTGGCGACATTTTTCATGGCGCGCTCAGTGCCAACCAGCTGTTCTCGGCTCGACCGATGGTCGGCCAGGCCGGCTATCGCGGCGCCCTGCCCGGACTATACCTGTGCGGGTCGGGCACCCATCCCGGTGGCGGTGTGACCGGTGCGCCGGGACACAATGCCGCCCAGGTGGTGTTGCAGGATCTGTAGATCCTCGCCACGCGCGGATGCGGGTTTGCCCTGCCGTTGGCGCGATCTGCTGTTGGTAGGTGCCAACCATGGTTGGCACGAGTCAGCAGAAGCGATTGCCAACCAAGGTTGGCAACTACCGGGCAATGCGTGCCGACCAACGGTCGGCACCTACAGCGTCAAATGATCCCGTTCAAAGCGTGCCAACCAAGGTTGGCACCTACCCGCGTGAAGCGAGGCGCATCGCGCCTCACTTCACGCTGCGCAGATGGTTCGGGCGCTTCGGCGGGCCGGGCGGGCGGCGCTTGTTGAACGGCGGCTGCCCGCGCCAGTAGCGGATCAGCAACCAGCCGAACAGCATGCCGCCCAGGTGCGCGAAATGGGCCACGCCCGGCTGCCAGCCGGTCATGCCCAGCACCAGCTCGCCCACGCCGAACAGGATCACGAAGGTCCGTGCCTTCATCGGAATCGGCGGGAACAGCAGCATCACCCGCTGGTTCGGGAACAACATGCCGTAGGCCAGCAGCAGGCCGAACACGCCACCGGAAGCGCCCAGCACCGTGGCCGGGTTTTCCAGCAGCGTGCCCACCAGCAGCTGGCAGACGCCGGCACCGGCCACGCACACCAGGTAATAGAGCAGGAAGCGCTTCTCGCCCCAGGTCTGCTCCAGTGGCGCGCCAAACATGAAGACGGCCAGCATGTTGAAGAACAGGTGCCCGAAGCTGCCGTGCAGGAAGCCATAGGTCAGCAGCTGCCACGGCTGGAAGTTGCCACCCGGCGAGAATGCGTCGAAGCCCTGCTGCAACGGTTGCAGCATGAACGGCTCGAAGGTCTGCATGCCGAGCAGGAACGGCTGCTGCAGCAGGAACAGGATCGCGTTGGCGATCAGCAGGGCCTTGGTAACGGTAGGCAGTCGCGGGAACATGGGAGCACCGGCATGGAACGGCCTCCATCATAGCCGCAGCACCGTGTCTTGTTGGCGACCGGCAGGCATAGCCTGTTCAGTCGCCAGCGGCGCTCAACCGGGGCCCCACACGGCCGCATCCAGCGCTGCAACCGGATCGGTCGCGGGCATCCGCACCCGGCCATTCTCCACCGCTACGCCCTCGGCACGCAGCCGCTGCGACTGCTCGCGCCAGCCGGCCGACCCTTCTTCCATGGCAATGCGCCCATCCGAGCGCAGCACGCGGTGCCAGGGCAGGTCTGGATCGTCGTTCTGGCCGAGGATGCGTGCGGTCAACCGCGCGCGCCCAGGCAGGCCGGCACGCATCGCCACCTGGCCGTAGCCCATCACCTTGCCAGGCGGAATCGCACGGATCACCGCCAGGATGCGCGCACGCGCCTGCTCCGGCGTCAGCGTCGCAGGCGGGTCACCAGCAGTACGCCGATCAGGACCAGTACGGTGCCGGCGATCTGCGCCGGCCCCATCGGTTCGTCGAGCAGCCATAGGCTCATCACGATGGTGGAAACAGGACCCAGCATACCGACCTGCGCGGCCAGCGACGAACCCACGCGCTGCACCGCCAGCATGATCGCCAGCACCGGCAGCACCGTGCACACGGTGGCGTTGACCAGCGACAGCCACTGCACCGGCGCCGGAGCCTGCCACAGCAGCGGCAGCGGATGGGTCACCGCGAAATGCAGCAGCACCAGCGCGCTGGCCACGCAGCTGGCATAGGCGGTCAGCCGCACCGCACCGATGCGCGCCACCACCTGCCCACTGCCGAACAGGTACAGCGCGTAGCTGAGTGCACTGCCCAGCACCAGCAGGCTCCCGAGGATGATCTGCCCGCCCTCACGCTGCAGGTCGTGGCCGAAGGCGATCAGCACGCCGATATAGCTCAGCACCAGCGCACCGATCTGCCAGCGGCCCGGCCGCTGTCGTGCCAGCAGCACGTTGATCAGCAGTACCAGGGTCGGGTTCAAGTACAGGATCAATCGTTCCAGGGTCACGCTGATGTACTGCAGCCCCTGGAAGTCGAGCAGGCTGGACAGGTAATAGCCGGTGAAGCCCAGCCACAGCACGCGTGCACGGTCAGCCCAGGAAAGTCGCTCTGCACGGCGCGAGGCCCACACCGCCATCAGCGCGAACAGGGGCAGCGCCATCAGCATGCGCAGCGCCAGCAGCGTTGTGGCATCCACGCCATGGCGCAGCCCCAGCTTGACGATGATGGCCTTGCCTGAAGCGGCAATGGCGCCGATTGCAGCCAAGCCGATGCCGCCCAGAGCGATGCGCGGGGACGTGGTGGCGATGCGGGGGGAAGAAGTGGACATCAGGAAGAAAACGGGCCGCATGGGCGGCGGGAAGCAGCCGGATTGCTTCCAATTGTCTCATGGCACTTCCGGGCGAACGATCCGATGTCCGTTCATGCTCACTGCAACTCCTGATCCACGCATGGCGTGGATCTACGTGTCGACCAAGGTCGACACCTACCAACAGCAACACAAAACGCAGTTCGGACAGATCGCAGGAGTCTGTCGAAGGCGGGGTGGGTCCGGTTGCGGGGGCGTGAGCCGCATGGATGCGGCGACCGAGCTTACAGGGACGTACTTGCAGCGTCCCCCGCAACCGGACCCACCCCGCCATTCCACGGAATGCACGCTGTTGCTGTTGCTGTTGCTTCGGCCGTTGCTGTCGAGGTTGCCGGCCAGCGGCCGGCACTACCGTGAGTGTCGGCTCAGCGCATCAGCACCACTTCCTCGGCCGACGTCGGGTGGATCGCCACGGTGTCGTCGAACTGGGCCTTGGTCGCGCCCATCTTCACCGCCACTGCGAAGCCCTGCAGGATCTCGTCTGCGGCCTCGCCCAGCAGATGGATGCCGACCACGCGTTCTTCCGGGCCGGCGCAGACCATCTTGAACAGGCTGCGCTGGGTGCCATTTGCCAGCGCCTGCAGCATCGGGCGGAAACGGCTGTGGTAGACGCTCACCTGGTCGAAACACGCGCGTGCTTCTTCTTCGCTCATGCCCACCGCGCCCAGCGGTGGGTGCGAGAACACTACGCTGGCCACGTTCTCGTAATCCATCTTCGATTGCGGCCGACCACCGAACAGGCGGTCCATCAGCCGCCGCGATGCCGCCACCGCCACCGGGGTCAGGCCGACCTTGCCGGCGATGTCCCCCACCGCGTGCACGCTCGGCACGTTCGTGGTCTGCCACTCGTCCACCTGCACCTGCTGGTGCTCGCCGATGCCGATGCCGAGTGCTTCCAGGCCCAGATCACGGCTGTTGCCGCGGCGGCCGGTAGCAAAGAACACCGCATCGAACACGCTGTCGAGTGGGCCGTCATGGCCGAATGCACGCACGCGTTCACCATCGCGCTGCAGTTCGCGCAGGCGGTAGTCGAAATGGATGCGCACGCCCTGCTGTTTCAGGTTCTCGGCCAACTGATCGGTCAGTTCGTAGTCGAACCGCTCCAGCAGTCGCTTGCCGCGTACCAGCAGGCTGACCTTGCTGCCCAGTGCCTGCAGCAGGCCGGCCAGTTCCACCGCGATGTAACCACCCCCGATGATCGCGACCTCGGCAGGCGCCGCGCGCAGATCGAAGAAATCGTCGGAGACCAGGCCCAGTTCGGCACCGGGAATGTCGGGCCGCAACGGGTGCGCACCAGTGGCGATCAGGATGTGCTCGGCGCTGTAGCGCACACCATCGCTACAGGCCACGGTGTGCGCATCCAGCAGATGGCCACGCGCTGGAATACGCACCACGCCGGTCTCATCCAGGCGCTTGTGGTAGCTGGTGTGGATGTTGCTGATGTAGGCCTGGCGATGGATCACCAGTTCCTTCCAGGAAAGTGCCGGGCGCGCTTGGACATCGAAGCCCATCGCACTGGCCAGGCCGATGCGCTCGTGCAGGTCGGCCGCCAGCCACATCGCCTTCTTCGGCACGCAGCCGACATTGACGCAGGTCCCGCCCAGTTCGCCCGGCTCCAGCATCGCCACGCGCTTGCCGTGCTGCGAGGCGCGGATCGCGCCAGCCAGGCCGGCGGAGCCACCGCCAAGGACGATCAGATCGTAATCATAGGGTGCAGTGCTCATCGGAATCGCTCGGGTCGGTAGGAGGCAGGATCGATCACGGGTGGACGGTCGCAGACAGGATCGGTGATCAGCGGGCCGGTGCCGGCACTCATGCTGATATCGAGCATGACACGGCCCACTGCAGGCCAGACGTGAACTGACGCGACCGATGATCTGCGGCAACTGCGCAGATGGTGGCGGCGATCAAGGTCAACGGCGTGTGTGGCAGGCATCGATCAGCTCTGCCCGGCATCGCGTCGCATCGCGGGCCATTGCCGGTAGGTCATGGCCCGCCACAGCCATTCCATCGGGCCAAATCGGAACCGGCGCAACCAGAGATGGCTGATCACCACCTGGGTGGCGAACAGCAGCAGCGCCGACAGCAGCTGCACGCTGCGCGGCATTGCCTCGAACCACCCCAGTCCGTAGTGATAGAACAGCAGCGTGCAGACCAGCGACTGCGCCAGGTAATGGGTCAGCGCCATGCGCCCGACCGGCACCAGCCATCCCAGCTGCGTACGCCAGTGCACGATCCACGCCAGGTAGCCCAGGCACATCGGTAGCGCGCCAACCGTTACCAGTGCCATTGCCGCGGTCACCGGCAGGTCGTAGGCGCCCGGCACGAGGTACGGTTTCCAGGCGACACCCAGCACCGTGACCAGCAGGCCCAGCGGCAGTGCGACCCATCGCAGCACCGCGTACAGCCGCGGGAACCGTTCCGGCGCCGCCAGCGCACCGCTGCCGGCAAACCAGCTGCCGATCAGGAACATGCCCAGCACTTCCGGGCCGGTGATCAGCAGCGCGCCCATCGACGTGCCGAACTCGCTCAGCCGCTGCACGTTGGCCTGCATCCAGCTGCCCTGCCCGTACACCAACCGTTGCTGATCGATGCTCTGCTGCGCCTCAGCCAGCATCTTCTGCACATCCTCGGCCGAGGCCATCGATACCATCGCGCCGACCAGCAGCATCATTGCCACACCGCCCAGATAGAGCATCACGCCCATCCATGGCAGCCAGCTGCGCGGCGCCTCGCGGCAAGCCAGCAACGGCAGCGACACCAGCGCGTACATCACCAGGATGTCACCGGACCAGACCAGCAGCGCATGGCACAGCCCGATCAACAGCAGTCCGGCGCTGCGGCGCAGGTAGAACGGAGTGAACCCACGCCCGGACACTTCGGCGCGCCGTGACATCACCGCGAAGCCCGCGCCGAACAGCAGCGAGAACAGGGTGAAGAACTTGCCCTGCACGAACACGTAGACGAAGGCATCGGCCCAGTAGTCCATGCCCTGCCAATGCGCGTCGATGCCGGTGAAAGCCAGATCCAGCGGTCCGCTGAAGGCCTCGATGTTCATCAGCAGGATGCCCAGCAGCGCGGCACCGCGCAGCATGTCCAGCACCGCGATGCGTTCGCCGGAAGCCACCGGCTGCAGGGAAGGAGAAGCGGCGTTCACGGGGGATCCGTCGGGCAGATTCGCCATTATGCCGCTGGCCTGCGCGCCATGGATGGCCGCGCCGTGTTCCACAAACGCAACGGCCCGCCGTAGCGGGCCGTTGCAGCCATCACGATCGCGCTGCGATCAGTGCTGGTGACCACCGTCGCCGTGGACGTGGCCGTGGTCGAGCTCTTCCTTGCCGGCTTCGCGCACGTCGACGATTTCCACGTCGAAATGCAGGTCCTTGCCGGCCATCGGGTGGTTCAGGTCAACGTCGACAACGCTCATGCCGACCTTCTGCACGGTCACCGCACGCGGGCCGAAGTTGGTCTGCAGCACGACCTGCTGGCCCGGGACCAGCTTGGTGTTGCCGAAGTGCTTCTTCGGCACGCGCTGGGACAGGCCGTCACGGCGCTCGCCGTAGGCGTCGGCCGCCTTGACGTCGACATTGAAGGTCGCGCCGGCTTCCTTGTCCATCATGGCGTTTTCCAGGCCCGGGATGATGTTGCCGTGGCCAATCAGGATCGCCAGCGGCTCGCCGCGGTCCTTGGACGATTCGATCGGCTCCTGGCCGGCTTCGGAAACGGTGTAGTGGAAGCGGACAACGCGGTCTTTTTCGATCTTCATGCGCAACTCTGTATGGATCTGCCGGAGGCAGGCGGGTTGGGGCGGGTTGTCGCCCGGCGGGGACGCCGCCATCATGACGGCCAATCCAAGGTGGCGCATTATCCGGAGATCATGCAGATCACGCCAGTTTCGTCCGGCCCGCGCCGGCTCCTCGCCCCGGCCCTGCTGCTGGCCCTGCCCCTGTTGATGACTGCCTGTGGCGGCGGCAAGGCCACGCGCCCGGCCCCACCACCGCCCTCGGCGAACTGGCCGAAGACGGTGCCGGACAATCCCGAGGCCGCCAACTCGGTGCTGATGCGCGCCATCAGCCTGGTCGGCACGCCTTACCGCTATGGCGGCAACACGCCTGATTCGGGCTTCGACTGCAGCGGACTGGTCGCCTACGTCTATCGCGAGATGCTGGACCTGAAGCTGCCGCGGACCTCGCGCGACCTGGCTGCGGTGCAGGGCCCGAAGATCGATCCGCAGCGCCTGGCCACGGGTGACCTGGTGTTCTTTGGCAGCCGCGGCAGCGTCACCCATGTCGGCATTTATGTAGGTGAAGGACGCTTCGTGCACGCGCCGAGCACCGGCGGTACGGTTCGGCTCGATTCGCTCAGCGGGCCCTATTGGAAAGACCACTACACCGGCGCGAAACGTGTTCTTCGCTAAACTGAACAGGCGATATGTTCAAAACTGTGACGACCATCACCATCAAAATAACGATTTTATAACGGAATTTTTAACTTTTAGATGCGTCCGCAGGGCATGATGCCCCATCGTTTTTTTCCTGTGACCGACGCGTGACGACTGAAGACCAGACGTGCCAAGGCCAGACCGCCGCATTTTCGCGTAGTGCCCGCCCCCTGCTGATGGGCTTGGCGCTGTGTCTGACCAGCCTTCCGGCCTGGTCGCAGACTGTTCCTTCCCGTTCCGATGTGACCACGGCCCCGGCGGCCGAGAACATCGCCCGACCGGCTGCCAAGGCCGAGGCTGCTGCTCCGCAGCGCAGCCGCGTCGATGCCGCCGCCAGCGCCACGCTGGCCGCCCTGCTGCCGCACCTGGCCGCCAACGACACCATTCCGCTGATGGACCGCTCGGCCGTGGTGGCCGGCGACCTCAGCCGCCTGCTTGCCAACTACGACACCAGCAGCGCCGCCAACGGCAGCGTTGTCGGTACCGCCGCCGACAATGGCAAGGTGCAGTCGCTGCTGCGCCGCGCAATGACCCTGCTGGGTACCCCGTACCGTTGGGGTGGCAGCAACCCGGACAGCGGTTTCGATTGCAGCGGCTTGGTCGGCTACGTGTTCCGCTCGGCCCTGGGCATCGAGCTGCCGCGCGTCTCGCGCGAGATGGCGCACGACGACAACGCCGAACTGATCAACGACCGCACCGCGCTGGCCGCGGGTGACCTGGTCTTCTTCGGCCGCAAGGGCCGTGTTGACCACGTCGGCATCTATGTTGGCGACGGCCGCTTCCTGCACGCTCCGAGCTCGGGCAAGGACGTCCGCGTGGACACCCTGCTCAGTGGCTACTGGGGCAACAAGTTCATGCAGGCCCGCCGGGTCGACCTCTGATCTGGCCCGCTGGCGCCACGGCGCCGCCTGATACGAGAAAAAGCCGCTGCCCCTGCAGCGGCTTTTTTGTTGTACCCGCAATGACGGGTAGGCAGATGCTGCTCGACCTTCTTTCAGGTGGGTGCCGACCGTTGGTCGGCACCGCCTCCATCCACGCATGGCGTGGATCTACCGGGGGGGCCGCCTTGGTCGGCAACGCGTCCGCCATCCCCCAAACAAAAGGCCCGCCGGTCAGGGCGGGCCTTTCATTTCCACGCAACCTCAGGCGCGTGGCGGTGTCGGGTCAGGATCGTCCACACCCACATTGCTGGACGGGTTGTCATACACCGCCTGGTCGAGCAGCCCGGTTTCCTTGGCCACGATCACCGGTACCAGCATCTGGCCGGTCACATTGGTCATCGTGCGCATCATGTCCAGGATCCGGTCGATCGCGTACAGGTAACCGATGGTTTCCAGCGGCAGGTTGGCCGCACTCAGCACCACGGTGGCCATGATGACCGCCGTACCCGGTACGCCGGCGGTGCCGAAGCTGCCCAGCACCGAGGCGATCAGCACCACCACGTACTGTTCCGGCGTCAGCGGCACGCCGCTGTACTGCGCGATGAACACCGCGCACAGCGCCGGGTAGATCGCGCCGCAGCCGTCCATCTTGATGCTCGCGCCCAGCGGCACGGCGAACGAACCGTAGTCCTTGTTCACACCCAGGTTGTGGGTGATCGAACGCAGCGCCACCGGCATCGCAGCGAAGCTGGACGAACTGACGAAGGCGACCTGCATGCCCGGCGCCGCACCACGGAAGAACTTCAGCGGGTTCAGGCCATGGGCAAGCAGCAGCGCGCTGTAGACCACCACGATGTGCAGCGCGCAGGCGACATACAGCGCCAGCACGAAATGACCCAGTGGCAGCAGCTTCTCGAAACCATAGCTGCCGACCAGGCCGGCGATCAGGCCGAAGGTACCGATCGGGGTAACCTCAAGCACGAAGCGGGTCACCTGGATCATGATGTCGCTCATCTGCCCGACCAGCTTGCGCGCTTCGGTCACCTTCTCGCCCAGCTTGACGATGGCAAAGCCGACCAGGCCGGCGAAGAAGATCACCGGCAGGATCGAGCCTCGGCCGGCGGCCAGCACGGTTTCACCCGCTGCGTTGACCTTGGTGCCGATGCCGGACAGCGCGTAGAAGACATTGGCCGGTACCACGTCCAGCAGCACCTGCACCACGCTGGGCACTTCACGCGGCACGTAGTTGCTCGCCATCGACAGCTGCAGGCCACCGGCGCCGGGCTGCAGAACGGTGCCCACGCCCAGGCCGACGCAGACCGCCAGCGCTGCGGTGATCACGAACCACAGGAAGGTGCGGCCACTGAGCGCGGCGACCGACTTCTGGCCGTGCAGCGACGAGATCGCGTTGATGACCGCGAAGAACACCAGCGGCACCGCGATCATCTTGATCAGGGTGACGTACAGCTCGCCCAGCGGGCCGAACCAGGTTTCAGCAGCCGGGCCGAGCGCCCAGCCGGCCAGCGCGCCAAGCACGAAGCCACCGACCACGCGCTGCCAGAATGGAATCCGCAGCCAGGCAGAGACCAGCTTCATAGGCAATCCAGAGGGGAAGGAAGGGATGCTGGCACGATAGCCCAAGGCGGCCCGCAGAACGACCGCCGGGCGGGCAAATCAGTGTGTCATCGGCGTGCCTTGCGAGGGCGGGCATAATGAACGTCCCGTTACAGTTTGTGAGATCCCAGCGTCCATGCGCCGTTCCGTCTCCCTGTTGGCCGCCTGCGCCACCACCCTGCTGCTGGGCGCCTGCGCCAGCACCACCCCCGCGTCCGCCCCGACCGGCCTGAAGGTCGCCGTCGATCCCGTTGCCCATCCGGCCGGCGAGACCCCGCAGTGGTGGTACCGCAGCGGCGCCGCCCAGGCCGCCGCCAACGGCGCGATGTCCGGCAAGGCCAAAAACGTCATCCTGTTCCTCGGCGACGGCATGAGCCTGACCACTGTGGCCGCCTCGCGCATCTACGAAGGCCAGCAGAAGGGCGGCTCGGGTGAAGAGAACCTGCTGTCCTGGGAGCGCTTCCCGGCCACGGCGTTCAGCAAGACTTACAACACCGATTCGCAGACACCGGATTCGGCCGGCACCATGACTGCCATCACCACCGGCGTGAAGACCCACATGGGCGCGATCGGCGTCAGCGCCGGCAGCCGCACTGACTGTGCCGACAGCCTGTCCAAGGGTCTGCTCACCTGGCTGCAGCTGGCCGACAGCGCCGGCCTGGCCACCGGCGTGGTCTCCACCGCGCGCCTGACCCATGCCACCCCGGCCGCCACCTACGCGCACTCGCCCGAGCGCAACTGGGAAAACGACACTGATCTGACCGAAGCGGCCAAGGCCGCCGGCTGCAAGGACATCGCCCAGCAGCTGCTGTCCACCTCGCGCTATGGCCGCGGCCCGCTGGTCGCCCTGGGCGGTGGCCGTGGCGAGTTCACCACCGTGGAGGAGCGCGATCCCGAGTACGACGACAAGGTCGGCCAGCGCCTGGACGGCCGCAGCCTGGTGCAGGAGTGGCAGCAGGCGCATCCGCAGGGTGCCTACGTCTGGAACAGCAAGCAGCTGGCGGCGGCCGCGAATGCGCCGGCCATCCTCGGCCTTTTCGAGCCGGACCACATGCGCTACGAATACGAGCGTCCGCAGGATCCGGGTGGTGAGCCGAGCCTGGCCGAACTGACTGCCGCCGCGATCAAGAATCTTTCAAAGCACCAGGAAGGCTACGTGCTGATGATCGAAGGCGCGCGCATCGACCACGCCAACCACAGCGGCAACGCCTACCGGGCGCTGACCGAGACCGTGGCGCTGTCCGACGCCGTGCGCGTGGCCAACGAACTGACTTCGGCCGATGACACCCTGATCATTGTCACCGCCGACCACTCGCACACCCTGAATTTTGTCGGCTACCCGGCGCGCGGCAACCCGATCCTGGGCAAGGTGAAGGACAAGGGCGGCGAAGATGGCGCCGGCAAGCTCGACTACGCGCTGGACGGCACCGGCCAGCCCTACACCACCCTGAGCTACGCCAACGGCCCGGGCCACACCGGCAGCAGCAACCAGCAGCCGGCCGGCAGCAAGCGCTACCCGCACAATCCCAGCACCTTCGAACCGGCCAACGGCCGCCCGAACCTGCGCGAGGTCGACACCGAGCATCCGGACTACATGCAGGAAGCGCTGGTGCCGATGAAGTCCGAATCGCACGGTGGCGAGGACGTCGGCATCTGGGCCCGTGGCCCCGGCAGCAAGGCGATCCGCGGCACGCTGGAACAGAACGCGATCTACCACATGATCGTGCAGGCCACCCCGGCCCTGCGCGAGCGCCTGTGCCAGGCCGGTACCTGCGATGACAAGGGCGTGCCGGTGCAGTTGCCGGCGCCGACCGTCTTCGAGCGCAAGGCCGAGGCCAAGTGATGGTGTGGCCGGCACGCCCTGCCCCTGCCAGCGGCCGCCTCGCGCGGTCGCTGGTCCTGCTCGGCGTGCTGGCCAGCGGCAGTGCGCTGGCGCAGGGACCGGCCTGCAAGGTCATGACCGAAGAGCATGGTCTCTGGATGCTGCCGGGCTGCGAGGTCGCCAACGGCCGGCCGCAGATCAGCCGGGACATCCTGGCGCAACTGCCGTACGACGATCACGGCCTGGCCGTGGTCTACGCAGGCGAAGGCTTCCACTACATCAACCGCAAGGGTCGCAGCCTGCCGGTGATCACCTGGGACAACGGCCCGGAGACACCGCAGGAAGGCCTGTTGCGCGGGCGCGTTGGCAATCGCGTGGCCTACTTCGATCTGAAGTTCCAGCAGACGGTACCAGGCACTTTCGATTTTGCGTGGCCATTCCAGGATGGCGTGGCTGAAGTCTGCAATGGCTGCCGTCGTGGCACGCCGGATGGCGATGGCCACACGCCGATGGAAGGCGGCGACTGGTTCCGCATCGACCGCAAGGGTCGTCGAGTGAAGTAGGTTTTCGGCAGGGCTGCGCCCTGCACCTGCAGACGCAACGGCAACAGCCGAAGCAACAGCGTGCATTCCGTGGGATGGCGGGGCACTGTGGGTTTGCGGGGACGGCGCAAGTACGTCCATGTAGCCTTGATCGCCGCATCCATGCGGCTCACACCCCGCAAACCCACAGTGCCCCGCCTTCGACAGTTTTCCGGCGGCCGGTAGATCCACGCCATGCGTGGATCAGATCTGTCAGATATCGAATTGAACCCGGGGTCAGATCCGTTTTCCTGCGGAAAACGGATCTGACCCCATCAGCATGCCCAACAGATCGCAGGACACTGTCGAAGGCGGGGTGGGTCCGGTTGCGGGGGCGTGAGCCGCATGGATGCGGCGACCGAGCTTACATGGATGTACTTGCAGCGCCCCCCGCAACCGGACCCACCCCGCCTGCCCTCAGGAAACCCGCTTCTGCTGTTGCTTCGGCCGTTGCCGTTGCTTGCGCGTCTGCGGGTGCAGGGCGCAGCCCTGCCGACCAACCCTATACTTGCCGACGTGAGTGAATTCCCTGCCCTTGTTCCGCTGGATGCGCCCGTGCTGGTGGGCTACAGCGGCGGTGTCGACTCGACCGTGCTGCTGCACTGGTTGTGGCGCTGTGCACAGGCCTCCGGTACCCCGCTGCGCGCGGTGCACATCCACCATGGCCTGCAAGCTGCAGCTGATGAGTGGGTACTGCACTGCCAACAGCAGTGCATAGCATTGGGCATCGAACTGGCCGTACACCGCGTGCAAGTCGAAAGCGATACAGGCCTGGGACCCGAAGGTGCGGCCCGGCAGGCACGGCGGGTGGCGTTCGCGGCCGAACTGCGCGAGGGCGAAACGCTGGCGCTGGCGCAGCACCAGGACGATCAGGCCGAAACGTTCCTGCTGCGCGCCTTGCGTGGCTCCGGCGTCGACGGCCTTGCGGCGATGTCCGCCGACAGCCTGCTCGACGGTCACCGTCTGTGGCGACCACTGCTGCAGGTGCCCCGCAGCACCCTGCTCGACCATGCCCGCCAGCACGCACTGCGCTGGATCGAAGACCCCAGCAATGGCGATGACCACGCCGATCGCAATTTCCTGCGCCTGCAGGTGCTGCCGCTGCTGCGCCAGCGCTGGCCGCATGCGGCCAGCGCATTGGCGGGCAGCGCGTTGCATTGCAGGCAGACACGGGACCTGCTGGATGAAGAAGACGCGGAACTGATCACGCATCTGGAAGTGGCACCGCGCGTGCTGTCGCTGCAGCTGCTGCGCCAGGTCTCGCCGGGCCGCGCCGCGCGCGTGTTGCGTGCCTGGGTGGTCGGCCACGGTGCCGCGCCGCTGCCGGCCACGGTGCTGCAGCAGGCACTGGACGAACTGCTGCCGGCCGACAACGACCGCCAGGCGCGCGCGTGCTGGCACGATCACGCGATCCAGCAATGGCGCGACCATGCCTACCTGCTGCCCGCGCAGCTTCCCGTGCTGCCGAACGACTGGCAGACCGAATGGGACGGGCGAGCGCCGCTGCCCCTGCCCGACGGTGGCCAGCTGCGCCTGCAGGGCATCGCTGCCTTCGAACGCCCGCTGCAGGTGCGCGCGCGCGTGGGTGGCGAGCGCATCCAGCTGCCCGGACGCCAACATTCACACGCGCTGAAGGACTGCCTGCAGCGCGAACATCTTGCGCCGTGGCGTCGCGCGCAGCTGCCGTTGATCTTTGATGGCGCGCAGTTGCTGGCCGCCGCCGACGTGGTCATCGCCGCACCACTGCAGGCCTGGTTGCAGGCGCACGACGCGCAGCTGCAGTGGCGGCCGGGCAGCTGGTGAATTGACCCCCGCGCGCGGCCCGTCCACACTTGCCGCATGGCCAAGAAGTCCCCCGAAAACGCCTCCCCGGTCGCCCAGTTCGAGCAGTCGCTCGAATCGCTGGAGCAGCTGGTGGAGCAGATGGAAACCGGCGAGCTGAGCCTGGAAGCGTCGCTCAGTGCTTACGAACGCGGCGTCGGTCTGTACCGCCAGTGCCAGCAGGCGCTGGAGCAGGCTGAACTGCGCGTGCGCCTGCTCAGCGATCCGGCCCAGCCGGAAACCGCCGAACCTTTCGACCCGCCCAGCCATGACGGCTGAGGCATTGTTCGCGCGCTGGCGCGACCGTATCGAAAGCCAGCTCGACGCCGCCCTGCCCTCGCCGGCCGAGGCGCCACAGCGCCTGCACCAAGCCATGCGCTATTCGGTGCTCGGCGGCGGCAAGCGCATGCGCCCGCTGCTGGTGTATGCCAGCGGCCAGCTGTTCGGCGCGCAGACGGAAAGCCTGGACGCGGCGGCGATGGCGGTCGAACTGATCCACGCTTATTCACTGGTGCATGACGACCTGCCGGCCATGGACGACGACGCCCTGCGCCGCGGTAAGCCGACCACCCACATCGCCTTCGACGAAGCCACCGCGATCCTCGCCGGCGATGCGCTGCAGACTCGTGCTTTTGGTCTGCTGGCCGATGCACCGCTGCCGGCAACGCTGCGCGTGGCCTGCCTGCAGACCCTGGCGCATGCCTCCGGTGCCTCCGGTATGTGCGGCGGCCAGGCCTTGGATATCGATGCTACCGGCCAGCAGCAGACCTTGGCGGCTCTGACCCGCATGCACGCACTGAAGACCGGCGCGCTGATCCGTGCAGCGGTGCGCATGGGCGCGCTGTGCGGCCAGGCCCACGAACCACAGCTCGCCCAGCTCGACAGCTTCGCCGATGCGCTCGGCCTGGCTTTCCAGGTGCGTGACGACATCCTTGATGTCGAAGCCAGTTCCGAGCAGCTGGGCAAGACCGCCGGCAAGGACCAGGCGCAGGACAAGAGTACCTTCCCCGCCCTGCTCGGCATGGACGGTGCGAAGGCCCAGCTGCGCGAACTCGCGGCCCGCATGCAGGCCACCTTGGCCGCCTATGGCGAGGAAGCCGACGCGCTGCGTGAGCTGGCGACGCTGGCGGTAGAACGCGATCACTGATCGCTGGCGGTGATGCTGCCGCGCTGCGCGCTCGACGGGCATGGCCCGGCGCTACCGCCAAGCAAAAACGCCCGGCAATGCCGGGCGTTTTCGTTTCAGCATGCAGCCGGTCTTACTTGATCAGGCGCAGGGTGAACGGGTAGCGGTACGCTTCACCGTTGTTGGCCTTGACCGCTGCGATGATGCAGAACACCAGGTTGATGATGCCGACGATCGGGGCCAGGATGCCGCCGATGATCACGATCATCAGGATGATGCTGATGACCATGGCGATGGTCACGGTGATCTGGAAGTTCAGGGCTTCCTTGGCCTGGTCGGTGACGAACGACTTGGCAGCATCGTCCTTGTTGATCAGCCAGATGATCAGCGCGCCGATGAAGCCGGTGAAGATACCCAGCAGGTGGGCAGCCAGGGCCATGGTGCGCTGGTCGGCCGGCACATCGGTGGTGACCGGCGGCGGCGGGACGTTATCGAATTCGCTCACGACAAAACTCCTTTTCATTGGGTGGTCTTGACCCACCAGCACCAAGCTGGTTGCGTCAGGCGGGCATAGCTTACGCCATCGACGCCATCAATCATTACCGGCGATGGTCATCCGCCCCAACAGGATCGAGCCGGTGCGGATGTGCGAGCGCGGGTCGACGTCGCTGCCGACCGCTTCGATCGAACGGAACATCTCGCGCAGGTTGCCAGCAATGGTGATGCCGTCCACCGGGAACTGGATCTCGCCGTTCTCGACACGGAAGCCGCCAGCCCCCCGCGAGTAGTCGCCGGTCACCCCGTTCACCCCCTGCCCCATCAGCTCGGTCACCAGCAGGCCGTCGCCCATCTGCCGGGCAATCTCCTGCAGGGAACCGGCGTTGGCGGCCAGCTGCAGGTTGTGCACGCCGCCGGCATTGGCGGTGGTCTGCAGGCCCAGCTTGCGCGCCGAGTAGCTGCCCAGCACATAACGCTGCAGCACGCCGTCGCGGACCAGGGCCGAGGCACGGGTAGCCACACCATCACCGTCGAAGGCGGCCGAGCGCAGGCCACGGCGCAGGTGCGGCAGTTCCTCGATCTGCATCCAGTCCGGGAACAGCTGCTGGCCGACGCTGTCCAGCAGGAAGCTGGCCTGGCGGTACAGCGCACCGCCGGACACGGCCGAGAGCAGATGGCCGACCAGGCTGCGCGCCACTTCCGGGGCGAACAGCACCGGCATGCTGCCGGTGGACAGCGACCGTGGCTGCAGGCGGGCGACGGTGCGTTCGGCGGCACGGCGTCCGACCAGGCCCACATCCTCCAGATCTTCACGGGCCAGCGCACCGGTGTACCAGCCGTCGCGCTGCATGCCATCACCCTGGCCAGCGATCAGCGCACATCCGATCGAATGGTGGGTGCCGCGCTCACGGCCGATGAACCCATGCGAATTGGCATACACCGACAGGCTCTGCATGCTCGACACCGAGGCGCCGTCGGAATTGCGGATCTGCGTGTCAGCCTCGCGGCCGGCGGTTTCACAGGCCAGGGCCAGGTCCACGGCCTCATCGGCCTGCAGCGCCCACGGATGCCAGGCATCCAGATCCGGGAAGTCGGTGGCCATCAGCACAGCCTCGGCCAGCCCGGCGGCCGGGTCGTCCTCGGTATGCCGGGCAATCGCGCAGGCCTGCTCGACGGTGGCCGCCAGGCTGGCCTCGTTCAGGTCGCCGGTGCTGGCACTGCCCTTACGCTGGCCGAAATAGACGGTCACGGCGATACCGCGGTCACGCGTGGACTGCACGGTCTCCACGTCACCGAGGCGCACATTGACCTCCAGGCCACGGTCCTCGCTGCAACTGACCTCGGCCTGGCTGGCGCCGAGCGCGCGGGCACGGTCGAGCAGCTGCTGGGAGAGGTCGGCCAGCCGTTCCAGCCGGGCCGGGCTGTCGTCACCGACGGCGACTTCAGGGGCGATCACGTTCAATGCTTTATCCTGTGCAGGTTGGGCCCGGCATCACGCCGGGCGACTTTTTTTGAAATCAGGTATGGACGATGCGCGGACGCGACGAAGAAACCGGTGAATTCCACGACAAGAGCCGCAGCCAGAACCGGCGCGACGCGCTCGACGTTCTGGCCCTGGGCGAGAAGCTGGTGTCGCTGACCCCGGCCCAGCTGGCGCGCCTGCCGGTTCCGGAAGACCTGCTGCCGCACATCGCCGAGTGCAAGCGGATCACCGCCCACATCGCCCACAAGCGCCAGCTGGCGTTCCTGGCCAAGCACATGCGCCGCGAAGAAGATGCCACCCTGGATGCGATCCGCGATGCGCTGGATGCCAACAGTGAGACCGGCCGCCGCGAAGTGGCGATGATGCACCGTGCCGAAGACTGGCGCGAACGCCTGCTTGCCGAGGGCGACAAGGCGCTGGCCGCACTGCTCGATGACTACCCGCAGGCCGACCGCCAGCAGCTGCGCACGCTGGTACGCAACGCCCAGGCCGAAAAGGCCAAAAACAAGCCGCCGCGCGCCTACCGCGAGATCTTCCAGGTGCTGCGTACGCTGATGCTGCCGGCCGCGCTGGGCCTGAAGCCCAGCGACGACGAGGTCGAGGCCGACGACACGGCCGACGCCAGCGACGAGGACTGAGTCCCCGCCGGGCCTGGCGGTGGCGCTGGCCATCGCCCGGCTCAGGCCTGGGTACCGCCGACGGTAATGCCTTCGATCAGCAACGACGGCTGGCCGACGCCCACCGGTACGCTCTGGCCGTCCTTGCCACAGATACCCACGCCTTCGTCGAGGGCCAGGTCGTTGCCGACCATGCGCACCTTCTGCATGGTTTCCGGGCCGTTGCCGATCAGGGTCGCGCCCTTCACCGGCGCGGTGATCAGGCCATCCTCGATCAGGTAGGCCTCGGTGGCCGAGAACACGTACTTGCCGCTGGTGATATCGACCTGGCCGCCGCCGAAGTTCACCGCGTACAG
Source organism: Stenotrophomonas sp. GW821-FHT09E08 (assembly GCF_059416125.1). Classification (NCBI taxonomy): domain Bacteria; kingdom Pseudomonadati; phylum Pseudomonadota; class Gammaproteobacteria; order Lysobacterales; family Lysobacteraceae; genus Stenotrophomonas; species Stenotrophomonas sp. GW821-FHT09E08. Next base: position 90,844 of record NZ_JBWKOO010000013.1, on the reverse strand, counting down.
GCCCTTCTTCACCGAACGGATCATCTCCTGCGGATCGTGCTGGCCGGCACGCATGTAGGTATTGGTCATGCGCGGCATGGTCAGGTGCGCGAACGATTCGCGGCGACCGTTGCCGGTCGGCGCCATGCCCATCAGCCGTGCGTTGAGGCTGTCCTGCATGTAGCCGACCAGGATGCCGTCCTCGATCAGCGTGGTGCACTGGGTCGGGTGGCCTTCATCGTCGATGTTCAACGAGCCACGGCGGCCATCCAGCGTGCCGTCGTCGACGATGGTCACGCCCGGGGCGGCCACGCGCTCGCCGATGCGACCGGCGTAGACGCTGGTGCCCTTGCGGTTGAAGTCACCTTCCAGACCGTGGCCGACCGCTTCGTGCAGCAGCACGCCGGGCCAGCCTGGGCCGAGCACCACCGGCATCACACCGGCCGGCGCCGGCACCGCGTCCAGGTTCACCAGCGCCTGGCGCAGTGCCTCGCGGGCGAACGCTTCCGGACGTCCCTCGGCGAACAGTTCTTCATAACCATAGCGGCCACCGCCACCGGCATAGCCCGATTCACGGCGGCCGTTCTGCTCGACGATCACCTGCACGTTCAGACGCACCAGCGGGCGCACGTCTGCGCCCAGCACACCGTCGCTGCGGGCGATCAGCACCGTATCGACACCGCCGGACAGGCTGACCATCACCTGCTTCACGCGCGGGTCGGCGGCACGCAGGTAGCCGTCCAGGCGCTTGAGTACCTCGACCTTGGCTTCGTTGCCGATGCCGTCGATCGGGTCCAGCGCCGGGTACAGCGCGCGCGCGTTGCCGCGCAGCAGCGAACGCCCGGACTGGGCACCGCCTTCACGCGAGATCGCACGCGCCGACTGCGCCGCCGCCAGCAGCGCGTCGGCATGGATGTCATCGGAGTAGGCGAAGCCGGTCTTCTCCCCGGCAATCGCACGCACGCCCACGCCCTGCTCGATGGAATGGGCACCGTCCTTGACGATGCCGTCCTCCACGCTCCAGCTCTCGCGGCGGGCGTGCTGGAAGTAGAGGTCGCCGAAGTCGACACCGGGGCCGAGCAACTGGCCGAAGGTGCGCTCCAGGCCAGCGGTATCCAGGCCACCGGGGCGCAACAGGCGGTCTTGGGCAAGCGTCAGGGCGGTATCAGTCATGGTCTCGATCTGGGGATGCGGGGGCGCTCAGGCAAGCCCCGTGAACAGGAGGGCCACGCTCAGCGCGAGCGCGGCAGGTCGGTGACGGTCGGCGGAATGGCCGGTGCCGGCTTCGGCGCGGGCGGCGGAGTCTTGTCGCGGCTGCGTTCGATCACTTCCACTTTCGGCTCCTTCCATGGACCGGTCACCTTGTACGTGCGGGCGCCGATTTCGCCCAGTGGCTTGGACAATACCGCATTGGTGGCGGCACCGAGCGCAGCGCCCACCGGCCCGCCGGCCACCGCACCGACCACGGTCAGCAGGTTGCCGGCACGCGGGTTGACGTCGATGGTCTGGTCGAACTGCTGGTTGCGGAGGTCGGCCTGGCCGCGAATGGTGATGTTCGCCGCGGGGCCCTCGATCAACACCTTGTCGGTACGTGCCATGCCCTGGCCGAACTGCATGCTGCCGTCGATCTGGTTGAACGCGAAGCCCTTGGAGAAGAAGTCGCGGAAATCGAACATCAGGCGCCGCGGCAACTGGGTGACACTGAGCAGGCCCAGCACGCGGCCGGCACCCGGCTCCAGCTCCAGCAGCTGGCCGTTGCGTGCATGCAGATCGAGGGTGCCCTGCAGGTTGCCCAGCTGGAAGTCCGACGGACCGCCGCTCCATGACGCCTGCAACTGCGCCCGGCCCGAGCCGCCGCGCAGCTGGCCGCCGTAGTCGAGGTTCTGCATGAGTCCACCGAGGTCTTCGCTGCGCACCTGCGCGGTCAGTTCGGTACGCGCACCACCACGGCGGCCCAGCCAACGGCCGCTGATGTCGATCTCCTGGTCCGGCGCGCGGAAGCGCAGCTCATCCACGTTCAGGCCATTGCCCAGCGGCCGCGTGCGCAGCACCGTCTGGCCGAGCACGACCTTGCCGAACTTGAGGTCGGCGATGTCCAGCGCGAACGGCGGCAGCTTGGCCGGGTCCATGTCATTGGCACCGGCCTGCACCCGCGCCGGCGCGGCAGCCCCGGGGGACGGCGGCAGCGACTGCCAGTGCACGCGGTCGAGCTGGCCACTGATGGTGCTGCCCTCGGCGTTGGGTACCGTCAAACGGCCGGCCAACGTAGGTCCATCCAGGCGCACGTCCAGTGCCTGCGGGCCGGGCTGCAGCTGCAGCCGGGTCTGTTCGAAGACGCCGCCGATCAGCATCAGCTTGCCGACCTGCACATCCACCGCACGCAGCGGCATCGCATCATCGTCGCCACCACCACGGGCCAGGCTGATCCACTCCAGCGCATCCAGGGTCGGGCTGCGGCCGTTGACGGTCAGCCCACTGGGCGGCGGCTCCCGGTCAACATGGTCGCTGCCCAGGGTGACCTGCACGCCGGTGCGGTTGTTGTGGCTGCGCGCGGCCAGGGCCAGACGCTGGCCGAAGGCCACGTCGATACGGCCGGCGCCCATCGGCAACTGCGCAGCCACCGTGGTCGCCAGCGGCTCGCCGGCGGGCTTGTCCAGCGGTGCCGGCAGGTCAAGACGGGTGCCGACCAGATCCGAGCTCAGCCGCAGTTCGCTCGGCGGGGCCGGTGCACCAGGCGCGACCTTCGGCAGGTTGACCGCGATGGTCCACGGCGAGACACCGCTGATGTAGGGCTTGAGCCAGGCCATCTCCGGCGCGCGGTCGATCAGCACGCCAGCGTCGAGGTTGGCCGACAGCTGCGATTCGAAGGCCAGTTTGTTGTCGTGCACATAGCCGCCGGCCCGCAGGCTCAGGCGACCGTCCTGGCCGAGATGGCGCACCGCTAGTTCCTCGGCGCCGAAACCACCGTTGCCGTAGCGCGCCTGCCCCTGCATGTTGTCGAAGGTCAGCTGGAAACGCTTGTCGACCAGCTTCACCCCCGCCAGATCTACCGTGCCCTGCAGGTGGCCGCCACCTTCATCGTGGTGCAACGGCTGCAGCAGATCGAAGGTCACATGCGCCGGGCCCGCCGCGATCAGGTTGTCCAGGGTGTCGCCATAATCCTTGTGCAGCGGGCTCTGCCGCAGCATCGCCAGCAGCTTGCCTGCCTCGCTCTGGGTGTCGGCGCGCACGTACAGCGGCTGCTGGCCGAAGTCCGCAATGCCCGCTTCGAATTTCTGCACGGCCACACCGGCCAGGTCACCGCGCCCACGCATGTCGAAGCCCGGCCCGATGAAGGCGATATCGGCGTCGACCTGGCTCATCAGCGGCCAGTCGTGCTGGAAGCGGATATCGCCGTTGGTGATGTGGCCGGTGGCTTCGAAGCGGCCGTCATTGTTGTCGAACGGCCAGTCGTCCAGGTCACCACTGACCAGACCGATGCCGCCACGCACCTGGCCACCGGCCAGCGCCATGTCCAGCCAGTCGGTAGCGCCCTTGCTCATTCTGGAGTGGATCCAGAAGCGCTTGGCCGCGATCATCGGCACATCATCCAGTTTCGCGGCCAACTGCAGCCACGGCCGGGTGCCATCGCCCTGGAACCAGACCCCGCCACGCACGTCAGCGGCGTAGTCGGTGCCTTCCACGCGCATCGCCGCAGTGCCGATACGCCAGCCACCGCCCTCGTCGCGCCAACCCACCACCTGGCCGGCCAGATGCAGGTCATGGCGCACGCCAAAGCCGGTCGGCCAGTCGAACTGCAACTGGCGCTGCGGCTGCAGCTGCAGGCTGAAGCCATTGGCATCGCCCTCGAAGCGTCCGCCAAGGCCACGCAGGCCAGGCGAATGACCGACGCTGGCAAAGCCCAGCGACTGCAGCTCGCCCTGTGCCCACAACGGGCCATCGCGCTCGCCGGACAGCTGCAGCTCTGCGACGTCCAGCTGCGGCTTGGACAGGAACAGCCAGCGGCGCAAGCCGGGGTCAAGGCGGTCGCTGAGCGCCAGTGCGCGCAGCGCGGTACCCGCCTGTACTTCACCGGAGCTCATCTGCAGCTGCTTGCCGACCTGCAGCTGCAGGCCATCGAGCTGCTGCTCGCCCTCTTCCGTCTTCAAGCGCAGGCGCGGGACCTGCAGCGCCCAGCCGTCGGCCTGGCGTTGCCAGCGCAGGCGTGCCTGCAGGCGCTGCAGCTGCAGCTGCGGTGCAGCCAGCTCCGGCATCGGCGCGCCGTCGATGCGTACGTCGCGCAGGTCCGAATCGGTGGTCAACGCCACCGGTGCGAAATCACGCAGGGTCAGCCACAGGTTCAGTTCGCCCTTGCCCTCGCGCAGGCGAACGCCGCCGGCCGCCAGCAGCGGCGACCAGGCATGGAAATCGACTGGGTCGGCACCCAGCCAGGCCTGGCCGTTGCCGCCTGCGCGGTCCACATCCAGTACCGCGGTCAGCGGCAGCGCATCGGTCTGGGCCCAGGCGCGCACGCCCACCCGCAGGCGCTCGCCGTTGACGCGCAGGCGCAGGTCGATGCGTGGCAGCGTGGTGTCGATGCCGAGGCCAGGGGCATGCACGCCCAGACGGCCACCGATCACCTGCAGCTCGCCCAACCGGCGCAGTGCGTCCAATGGGTCGCCACCGCTGTCGGATCGGGGCAGGCCGCGTACCGACCAGCGCCCGTCCTCACCCTGCTGCAGGTCCAGCGCCAGCCCGCGCAGGCGCAGCTCGGTCAGCGAGCGGCCCGGCAGCAGGCCGCTGTACAGCGATACCAGTACTTCGGCCTCGCCGATGGCCAGGCCCTGCCCTGCGCCGATGCGCAGGCCCTTCAGCTGCAGCAGCGGACCACGCCGGGTCCAGGCGGTCTGCAACTGATCGAAACGGACCGGCTGGCCGGCACGCTCGCTCAGCCACGCAGCAATCTTTTCAGGATGGCGCTCGGCCAGCGGCAGCAGCTGGCTGAGCGTTCCCACCAGCAGTGCAAGCCCGACCAGGCCAACCGCGCAGGCGGCGATGAAATGACGGCGGATCCTTCGCAGTCGCAGGCGCGGCGGCGCGCTCATCGGCCACCGGAAGAAGACAGTCGGCCTGGATCAGAGCAGCACAACATCGAACTGCTCCTGCAGGTACTGCTCGTCCGCCTGGAAGCGGATGCTCTTGCCGAGGAACTCCTCAAGCTCGGCCACCGCCGAAGACTCCTCGTCGGTGATGCGCGCGACCACCTTGGTCGAGGCAATCACCAACAGGCGCGCGGCGTCGAACTGGCGCACCGCACGGGTGATCTCGCGGAAGATCTCGTAGGTCACCGTTTCGGTGGTCTTGATGGTGCCGCGGCCACTGCACTGCGGGCAGGTTTCCGACAGCTGCCGCTCCAGGCTTTCCACCGTGCGCTTGCGGGTCATCTCCACCAGGCCCAGCGGCGAGAAGTCGTACACCGTGGTCTTGGCATGATCGCGCGCCAGCGCCTTTTCCAGCGTGCGCAGCACCTGGCGGCGATGCTCGGCATCGTCCATGTCGATGAAGTCGATGATGATGATGCCGCCGAGGTTACGCAGCCGCAGCTGCCTGGCTACTGCCTGCGCAGCCTCCAGGTTGGTACGGAACACCGTCTCTTCCAGGTTGCGCTGGCCAAGGAACGAGCCGGTGTTGACGTCGATGGTGGTCATCGCCTCGGTCTGGTCGATCACCAGGTAGCCACCGGACTTCAACGGCACCTGCTTGTCCAGCGCGCGGCCGATCTCGTCCTCCACCCCGAACATGTCGAAGATCGGGCGATCGCCGCTGTACAGCTCGATCTTCTCGGCCAGCACCGGCATGTACTTGGCCACGAAGGCCTGCAGCTGGGCGAAGGTCTCCTTGGAGTCCACCTTCACCTTGTCCACATCCTTGCGGATCAGGTCGCGCACCGAACGCAGCGGCAGGCTCAGGTCTTCATAGATGTTGCTGCACGAGGCCGCTTCACGGCCACGACGCTCGACCACGTTCCAGACCCGCGACAGGTAGGCGACGTCCTCGGCGATGGCCTCGGCCGGCTGGCCCTCGGCATTGGTACGCACGATGTAGCCGTAGCCGCCATGCTGGGCCGACAGCTCGGTCACCAGCGCCTTCAGCCGCGCACGCTCGCCTTCATCCTCGATGCGCGCCGACACCCCCACCACCTTGGACTGCGGCAGTAGCACCATGTAACGCGAGGGAATGCTGATCTGCGTGGTCAGGCGCGCGCCCTTGGTCCCGATCGGATCCTTCACCACCTGCACCACGATGTCCTGGCCGTCGCGCAGCAGTTCGACGATCGGCACGCTGGACGGCGGTGGCAGCGTGGTGTTTTCGGTGTCGGCGCTGGCCACCGGCGCCGGCCGTACCACGTCGTTGGCGTGCAGGAACGCGGCGCGCTCCAGCCCGACCTCGACGAAGGCCGCCTGCATGCCCGGCATGACCCGCTGCACCTTGCCCTTGTAGATGTTGCCGACCACACCCCGGCGCCAACCGCGCTCGATGTGCAGTTCCTGCAGCATGCCGTTCTCGATCACCGCGACCCGGGTTTCGCGCGGGGTCACATTGACCAGGATTTCCTCAGACATCGGCAGCCTCCCTGGCGGCATCAGCAGTTGGGGCCGGCACGCCGCAGCGCGACAGCAGACGATCGGTATGCAGCAGTGGCAGCCCCATGACACCGGAGTAGCTGCCGGAAAGATGTTCGATCCAGCGCTCGGCACCGCCCTGGATGGCGTAGGCGCCGGCCTTGTCCAGCGGCTCGCCGGTGGCCACGTAGGCGGCGATGTCGGCGCTGTCGATCGGGGCAAAGGTCACCTCGGAAACGACCAGCTCGCTGTCCAGGCCTTCCGCGCCGACCACCACCACCGCGGTCATCACCTGATGGGTACGCCCGGCCAGCCGCGCCAGCATCGCCCGCGCGTCGCCAGCATCGGCCGGCTTGCCGAACACCTCGCCGTCCAGCACCACCTCGGTGTCCGAGCCGAGCACCCGCGCCTGCGGGTCATCGGCCAGCACCCGGGCCAGGCCGGCACGTGCCTTGTCGGCAGCGACCCGGCAGACATACTGTTCGGCGCTTTCAGCGGGCGCGCGCTGCTCGACGACCTCCAGGTCCAGGGCCTGGAAGGGGCGTCCGAGTCGGGCCAGCAGCTGGTTGCGTCGGGGGGAGCGGGAAGCAAGATAGAGCATCGGCACAGCATAACCTGAGGCCGCCACCTGAATCGTCGGCAACCCCTCGCGGAACGCTTCCAACCCCGAACAGGCTCACAACGCGTTCATCGCTACGACACCACCCTCACCGCACAACAAGGAGATCCCATGCGCCTGACCGCCACCCCGCTGCTGCTCGCCCTGTCCCTCGCCCTTGGAACCTCGATGACCGCCCATGCTGCCCCGTCGTCGCCGTCGATCGCCGCCCCGGCCGAAGGCACCCTGCTGAACATCTCGTCCAACGCCGAAGCCACCCGCGTGCCGGACGTGGCCACCTTGTCGGCCGGCGTGGTCACCCAGGCCGCCGATGGCAACAGCGCGATGCGCCAGAACGCCCAGCAGATGGATAAGGTGCTGGCCGCGATCAAGGCGGCCGGCATTGCCGAGCGTGACGTGCAGACCAGCGGCGTCAGCCTCAACCCGCAGTACCGCTATGCCGACAACGAGGCGCCGAAGATCACCGGCTACCAGGCCAGCAACACGGTCAGCCTGAAGGTCCGCGACATCGCCAAGCTCGGCAAGGTGCTGGACGCACTGGCCGCGCAGGGCGCCAACCAGATCAACGGCCCCAGCTTCGAGATCGACCAGCCGGAACCGGTCTATGACGAAGCCCGCCTGGCTGCACTGAAGAAGGCCCAGGCCCGCGCCCAGACCTATGCCAAGTCGCTGGGCCTGCAGGTCCGTCGCATCGTCAGCATTTCCGAGAATGCCGGCGGCGGCTACCGCCCGATGCCGATGATGCGGGCGATGTCGGCCGGCGCCGCAATGGACAAGGCTACCCCGGTCGCTCCGGGCGAGTCGACCGTCTCGGTCAACCTGGATGTGGTGTTCGAACTGGGTCGCTGATCCCGTTCGTCATTGCCGACAAAGGCGGATCCCGCAGGGGATCCGCCTTTTTTCATGCCCGCGGCCGGCACTGGCTGAAGGCCAGCCCAACGATCGCCCCCCTGCCTCTAGGCAGTAGCCGCCGCGCCGCGCTACTGATGCACTGCCAGCCGCGTGCGGCAACCCCGTCATCGGCCCTGGTGCGTTGAGGACTTCGTCACTGGCATGGAGGTGGACCATGGTTCGTACGTATCCCGTTGCATCCCCGCACTTCGACCCCGCCCGCGTTGCCGCCTGGAGCGCGGCCATCGCCCTGCATCTGATCGCGCTGCTGATGTTGCTGATCCCGGCGACCTACCAGGCCGTCACCGCACTGCCCCGCGACAACACCACGGTGCGCCTGATCCCGAAGGAACAGCCCAGACCACCGGAGCCGCCCAAGCTGCCCACTGACCCGGAACAGGTACAGGTCAAGGCCGAACCACGGCAGCAGACCGTGCCCACGCCATTGCCCGCCCCCACCGCCACCGTCGAGGAGGCACAGGGCATCGTCCTGCCTGCTGCTGATCCTGCGCCGGTGCAGGCGGCCCCGAGCATCGATAGCTCGACGCCGCTGGCCGGTGCCCAACTGCAGTATCGCAGCGCCCCGCCGCCGACCTACCCGGTTCCGGCGCTGCGCAACCACGAGCAGGGCACGGTGCTGCTGCGGGTGGAAGTGGACAACAGCGGTCAACCGGTGGTGGTCAGCATCGAGCGCAGCAGCGGTTCGCGCAGCCTGGACCAGGCCGCACGCCAGCAGGTACTGAAGCACTGGCGCTTCGAACCCGCCCAGCGTGAAGGCGTGGCAGTGCCGGCCATCGGCCTGGTGCCGGTGCAGTTCTCGCTGCCGGACTGAGCCTCTCCGAGCGCCGGCCCGGCACCCGCCGGGTCGGCCTGGAAGGCCGAAATGCCAGATTCAGCAAAGTCCGTCCTTAAGCGTTACGGATTAAGCAAAATTTCACGACTTCGTCACCCGTTGGAAACCTAGATTGGCCCGTCCCGGAACCTTCCGGAGACAGCCCTCAACGCTAAGGTTTTCCAGTTAGGAGAGAAGCTGTGAAACACCCGATCCAACGGCCCGCCAGCCGCCGCCGCTCCACCCTGGCATCGTCCATCACCCATATCCTTACCGGCGGCACCCTGCTGCTGGTTGGCGCCGTGGCTTCCACCTCCGCCTTCGCGCAGGAAAAGGCCACCAACCTGGACCGGATCACGGTCACCGGCTCGAACATTCCGCGCACCAACACCGAAACACCGTCCCCGGTGCAGGTGGTGACCCGCCAGGAAATCGACCGTACCGGCAAGACCACGGTTGCTGAATACCTGCAGACATTGACTGCCGATGGTTCCGGCTCCATTCCCAAGACCTTCGGCAACGGCTTCGCCGGCGGTGGCGCCGGCATTTCGTTGCGTGGTCTGGGCGCGGGTTCGACCCTTGTCCTGCTGAATGGCCGCCGCATGGCCACCTATGGCCTGGCCGATGACGGCCAGAAGGTCTTCACCGACCTGAGCACCATCCCGCTCGACGCCGTTGAACGCGTTGAAGTGCTGAAGGATGGCGCCTCGGCGATCTATGGCTCCGACGCCATCGCCGGCGTGGTCAACATCATCCTGCGCAGCGATTTCCAGGGTGCGATCCTTCGCGGTTCCTACGGCGTTTCCGGCGACGGCGATGGCGACGCGAAGAAGGCGACCCTGACCGCCGGTACCGGCGACCTCGCCACCGATGGCTGGAATGCATTCTTCAGCCTGGATGTGGCAAAGACCGACGCGATCAAGATCAGTGATCGCAAGAACCGCAAGTGGATCGGTACCGGCGATACCCGCCCGTGGGGCTATGGCAACAACGCCCAGTTCCTGGGCGGCGCCTTCCTCAGCGGCAAGACCCGCGGCGGTGTTGGTCCGAACGGTTCGGTGTATGACGATCGCAATGTAACCAAGGAGAACCCCGCCTTCCTGGTCGCACTGCCGGGCTGTGCTGGCCTGACCACGATTCCGGGTCAGACCGAAGCCTCGGCACAGGCGCAGGGCTGCCTGTGGGATCCGAACCAGCTGTATCGCGACCTGACCCCTGAAGAGAAGTACATCAACGTGTTCGGTCGCGCCAGCTTCGCCTTTGGTGAAGGGGGTGAGATCTACACCGAAATCGGCTACTCGAAGAAGGAAACGACCTTCAGCAATACACCTTCCGGCGTATCCGGCAGCTGGGGTTTCCCAGAGGGTCCCGTCAACGGCAACAGCGGCCCGGGCGCGGTCGTGCTCGGCCCCAACCACCCGGACAATCCGATCCCGGGCCAGGCCTCGCGCCTGCGCTATTCGGCATGGGATGTCGGTCCGCGCGTGACCAACAACACCAACGAGTTCACTCGCTTCCTGGTCGGCGTCAAGGGCAACTGGGGTGACTGGAGCTACGACACCGCATACCTGCACTCCGGCACCGACCTGGTCAACAAGCGCACCGGTTTCCTCAACTACGACAACGTACGTTGCGCACTGGCCAATCCGAACTGCGCCGGTGGTGTTTGGCGCATCGGTGACAACGCTGGCATGAACTCGCAGGCGTTGTACGACTTCATCTCGCCGGATATCAGCGCCCGCGCCAAGTCGAGCCTGGACATGTTCGACTTCACCGTGTCGCGCAGCCTGATGGACCTCAAGGGCGGCCCGCTGGGCCTGGCACTGGGTACTGAATGGCGCAAGACCAGCAACAGCCTGACCCCGCAGACCTACACCGACAAGGGCCAGATCATTGGTCTGGGCTACTCGGCCTATGACGGCACGCAGAACGTGTACGCCGGCTACGTCGAACTGTCGGCCCCCGTGCTGGAAAGCCTGGAACTGTCCGGTGCTGTGCGCTACGACAAGTATGAAAGCGGCGAAGGCAAGGCCACACCGAAGATCGGCATCAAGTGGACACCGGCCGACTGGATCGCACTGCGCGGCAGCTATGCCGAAGGCTTCCGTGCACCGAACCCGGCCGAGAACGGCGATGGCGGCCTGGCAGCGTTCTCCAATGCATCCGATCCGGTGCGCTGCCCGGGCGGCAACCCGGCACCAGGTGCAAACGGTGACGACTGTGGCGCCCTGCCGGTCGCCATCATCACCCGCCCGAACAAGGACCTGAAGCCGGAAGAGTCGAAGAGCTACTCGGTGGGTATCGTCCTGCAGCCGACGTCCACGACCTCGCTGACCATCGATGCCTGGCAGATCAAGCGCACCAACGAAATTGCCCAGGGCAGCACTGCCGAGGCAATTGCTGCCGGCAACGTACTGCGTGACACCAACCTGCTCAATGGCGTACCCGGCACCGGCAGCATCCTGGCGGTCAACACGCAGTACATCAACGCCGCATCGACCCGGGTACGGGGTATCGATACCGATATCCGCCAGACCTTCGACATCGGTCCGGGTCAGCTGGAGATGGATCTGCAGTGGAGCCATGTGCTCAAGTTCGAGCGCACCGATGCCGACGTGACGGTTGACTACGCGGGTACTCACGGCAACTGCGACGTGACCAACTGCATCGGCACGCCGAAGGACCGCATCAACTTCGGCACCACCTGGCGGCAGGGCCCGTGGAGCGTCAGCGGTGTCGCCAACTACATCTCGAAGATGGACAACAAGGACTTCCGTGGTCCGGACGGCTCGTATCTGTTCGCGTATGCGGACGGCACCGACGTCAAGAAGATCTCCTCGTTCACCACGTTCGACCTGTCGGGCCGCTGGAACATCACTGACGCGTTCGAGTTGAATGCCTCGGTGCAGAACGTGTTCGATCGGATTGCGCCGCTGGATCCGTCCACCTACGGCGGCGTGAACTACAACCCGTTGCACTTCAGCGGTGCCATCGGTCGTTACTTCACCGTCGGTGCCAAGTACACCTTCAAGTAATACAGGCACCATCCGTCAACGCAGTACCTTCGAAGGCCCGGGCAGCTGCCCGGGCCTTCGTCGTTCTGCCCCTTGCAGGCATGTTCACAAGCACATGGCTACCGTGTGCACGCGGCATCACCGCCGCAGGGGATTTCCATGGCCGCGACATCGCAACGCCTGGGCCTGCCCGCGTTGATCGCACTGGTGGTCGGCTCGATGGTGGGCGCGGGAATATTTTCATTGCCGCAGAACGTGGCGCGCAGCGCCGGCCCGGCCGCTGCGCTGATCGGCTGGGCGCTGAGCGGCGCCGGCATGCTGATGCTGGCCTTCGTGTTCCAGGCCCTGGCCAACCGCCGCCCGGACCTGGATACCGGCATCTATGCCTATGCGCGCGAAGGCTTTGGCAACTACATCGGCTTTTCCGCAGCGTGGGGCTACTGGGTCGCTTCGGTACTGGGCAATGCCAGCTTCTTCGTACTGATCTTCAGCGGGCTTGGCCACTTCATGCCCGTCTTCGGTGAAGGCAATACCCCGGCCGCGGTGGCGGCCTCGTCGCTGCTGCTGTGGGCCGTACACCTGCTGGTGCTGTGCGGCCTGCGTACTGCCGCCATCGTCAACGGACTGGTGACGGTGGCCAAACTGCTGCCGATCGCACTGTTCCTGGTGCTTGCTGCCGGTGCGTTCCGTCTCGACGTGTTCCGTGCCGATTTCTTCGGCACGCCTGCACTCGGCGATCTCGGCCAGCAGCTGCGCGGCATGATGCTGGTCACCGTCTGGGTGTTCATCGGCATCGAAGGCGCCAGCATCTACTCACGTCGCGCCGCCCGCCGCGCCGATGTCGGCCGCGCTACGGTGATCGGCTTCGTGGGTGTGTGGCTGCTGCTGGTGCTGGTCAGCCTGCTGTCGATGGGCGTGCTGTCACAGGCGGAACTGGCAGGCCTGCCCAATCCTTCGATGGCCTATGTGCTGCGCGCCATCGTCGGCGAATGGGGCGCGACGGTGATCATCGTCGGCTCGATCATTTCCGTGCTGGGTGCGCTGCTGGCCTGGGTGCTGCTTTGCGCCGAAGTGCTGTACGCCGCCGCAGGCGATGGCACGATGCCCGCATTCCTCGGCCGCGAAAACGCGCGCGGTGTGCCGGCCAATGCACTCTGGTTGAGCAACGGGCTGATCCAGTTGTTCCTGCTGCTGGTGCTGGTCAATTCCGGCAGCTACACCGGACTGGTGCTGCTGGCCGCATCGATGAGCCTGGTGCCATATTTCCTGTCCACCGCGTTCGGTGTGCAGCTGGCCTGGCGCGGTCACGCCTACGCCGGTGAGCCGGGTGTGCGCTGGCGCGATTTCGCGGTTGCGCTGCTGGCCAGCGCGTATGCACTGTGGCTGGTATATGCCGGCGGCCTCGACAACCTGCTGCTGTCGGTGCTGCTGTATGTGCCGGGCGTGGTGCTGTTCGCGCTGACCCGGCACCAGCGCGGCGATCAGGTATTCACGCGCTGGGAATGGGTGCTGTTCGGTGCGATCCTGGTTGTGGCGGTTGCTACGCTGGCGGCGTTCTGGCGAGGAGCACTGACACTGTAGAGCCGAGCCCGCGCTCGGCTTCGCGTAGGCAGCCGAGCATGGCTCGGCTCTACAACGGGCGTTTCGGCAGCATGCCGATGTCCTGCATCCAACGCTCGGCCAAGCCTGTCCACGCAGCCACCGGCGCGTCCTTCACACGCAGGCCGAAGGCATGGCCGCCACGCGCGAACAGATGCATTTCCACCGGCACGCCCGCGCCGACCAGCGCACGGTAATAGGTCAGTGATTCGCGCACGTCATCGGTCGGGTCATCGGTGGCCTGCACGATAAAGGTCGGCGGCACCGCATCATCCACCGTAATGTCGCCGGCCAGCGACAGCCCGTGCTTCGCACCGGTCCACAGATGCCCGGAGTACATCACCATGGCGAAATCCGGGCGGCTCGGCTGCGCATCTACGGCATCGATCGCAACGTAGCTGCGCGCGCCATGCGTGCTCAGTCCAGCCACCACGTGGCCACCAGCGGAAAAGCCGATGACCCCCACCCGCTTCGGATCGATCTTCCAGCGTCCGGCCTGCGCACGCAGCAGGCCCATCGCACGCTGTGCATCCTGCAGCGCCATCGGCACCGCTGGAATGTCTCGGCAGTTGCAGTCACTATCCCAGTTCGGCCCCGATGCCGGCACACGGTATTTCAGCAGCGCGCAGGTGATGCCCTGGCCGGTCAACCAGTCGCAGATCTCGCTGCCTTCCAGATCCATCGCCAACACGCGGTAGCCTCCGCCGGGCACCACCATCACCGCCGTTCCGTTGCCACCACCCTTGGCGGGAAACACGGTCAGCGTCGGCACGGCCACGTTCTGCAGCATCGCCCAGCGTTCGCCGCTGGCCTTCGAGATGGTATCCCTGATCTCTTCGGGCCCTTTCAGTTTCGGTGGCGCCGTTACCTTGCCCGCTGGCCACAGCGGCATCTCGGTGCTGCCCGGTGGTGGCTGCCAGGTTGGCGTTACCGCCATCGCCGCGCAGGGCGACAGTACAAGCAGCACTGCAATGGCAATGACAATGACAGACGCACGCATATCCGACTTCCCTATGGATGAAGAAGGATTGTAGGGCCGGACAATCGACGCAAAAAAAAACCTGCATCTCGCGATGCAGGTTTCTCAAGGTGGCGCCCGAAGTTGGACTCGAACCAACGACCCCCTGATTAACAGTCAAGTGCTCTAACCGGCTGAGCTATTCGGGCAGACGACTAGTATAACCACTCTTCACGCGCGATGGTAGGGGTGATTTGCCAACATCGCCGCAGCGCGATACAGCTGTTCGGCCACCACCAGACGCACCAGCATGTGCGGCAGCGTCAGCGGGCCGATCGACCACTTCTCATCAGCCAGCGCCGAGACTTCCGGCGAATGTCCTTCCGGCCCACCGATCAGGAACGCGAGATCCCTACCCTGCCCGCGCCAATGTTCCAGGCGCTGTGCAAGCTGCTCGGAACTGAGCTGGCGACCCGGTACATCCAGCGCCACCACGTAGGCATTCTTCGGCAGCGCAGCGATCACCCGCTTGCCTTCATCTTCGGTGGCGCGGCGCGGGTCACGGCCCTTGCCACGCAGGCCCGGCTCGATTTCCACCAGCTCGAAGGGCAGCCAGTGCGAAAGACGCTTCTGGTACTCGGCGAAGCCCTGCGCGACCCAGCTGGGTGCGCGCTCGCCGGTAGCAATCAGTCGGGCTTTCATCAACGGTCCTCCAAAACGTCGACGGCGCCATCGGCGCCGTCGAAGGGATGCATCAACGTGTGGCTCAGGCCACTTCGTCGTCGTCGCGGGACGGCGGCTGGTCGCCGACGGTCCACAAGCGCTCGAGTGCATAGAACTCACGCACGCGCGGCAGCATCACGTGGACGATCACGTCGCCCAGGTCCACCAGCACCCACTCGGCCTCGCGCTCGCCTTCCACGCCCAACGGCATGACATCGATCTTCTTGGCAAAACGCACGACTTCATCGGCAATCGACTTGACGTGGCGGGTCGACGTACCCGACACGACCACCATGTAGTCGGCGACGCTGGAGCGGCCACGCACGTCGATCTCGACCGGGTCCTTGGCCTTCAGGTCTTCAGTGGCTTGGCGGACGCTGGCCAGCAGTTCCGGCACGGACGGCGGCGGGCTGGGCAGATCGACCTTGATGGTCTGGGGCTGGGTCTGGTTGCTCAAAGTGGATCGACTCGATAAACGTAGGGGCGATTATACGGGGATGCTGCTGCCGCGCCATTCACGGCGTGGCCGGGCGGTACAGGCCGTGTGCAGCGACGTAGTCGGCCACGGCCGGCGGCAGCAGCGCCCGCCAGGGGCCGGAGGCGGCAATCTGGGCACGCACAGCACTGGCCGATTCTGCGCGCAGGGGATGGTGCAGGCGCAGGATACGGCCGGCCGGGCTGGAAAACAGAGCCTGCTCGCTGTCGGCCCAGCGCCCCTCCAGTGCCCGGCCCAGCTCGCCGTCCACCGAGGCCTGCAACGGGCTGCCGGGGCGCTCTGCCACCACGAAATGGGCCAACCCGAACAGGTCTTGCCACTCGTGCCAGCTGGGCAGGCCAAGCAGGCTGTCGGCCCCCACCAGCCAGGCCAGCGGCCGGCTCGGGCCAAGCTCCCCGCGCAGGTCGCGCAGGGTAT
The DNA here is from genome assembly GCF_059416125.1 of Stenotrophomonas sp. GW821-FHT09E08. Lineage (NCBI taxonomy): Bacteria > Pseudomonadati > Pseudomonadota > Gammaproteobacteria > Lysobacterales > Lysobacteraceae > Stenotrophomonas > Stenotrophomonas sp. GW821-FHT09E08. The sequence goes on along the minus strand of NZ_JBWKOO010000013.1, from coordinate 74,714 downwards.
CAACGGTATAGGACGGGCGGCCGGGAAAGCGTGCAGCTCGATCCAGTTCGCGGCGGTCCAGCAGCAGGCCCGGCTCGTCGCCGATGGCCAGCGACAACATGGTGCAGCGCTGTTCGGCGCTGGCACCGGGCAGCGCACGGTGCGGGGGGTCGGCCGCGGGCATCATGCGCACCGCCACCTGCAGTTCGTCACGCGCTGCGCGCGCGATCGCCAGGTGGCCGAGGTGCACCGGATCAAAGGTGCCCCCGTAATAGATCCGCAGGCTCATTGCTCAGGCCCGCGCCAGCAGGCGCACGGCACGCGCTTCAGCCACGGCCACCAGCAGGCGCTCCAGCGCCAGCCAGGCATCGCCGTCGGCGCGTCCCTTGGCGATGCGGTCGACCAGCCCGGCCTCCGCCACGAAGCGTTCCCAGCGCTTTCCTTCCGGGTGCCGCTGCAGCGCGCGCTTGTACGGCGCCTGCCGCGATTCCCAGATACCGCGGGACTTCATTTCGGCGGCCAGGTTGCCGCCACGCGCCTGCACCCGTGCCAGGCCGGCACCGGCCAGCAGTTCGCGGATCACGATCGGCATCAGTGCCGCCACGGCCTCGCCCTCACCACGCAGGCCCGCCAGCATGCGCAGCACCGCCGGCGCCTGGCCGGAGAAGGTGGCCTCCACCAGCCGGAACACGTCGTAGCGGGCCGCATCGGCCACCAGCGACTCCATCCGTTCTACATCCAGCGGCTGGCCATCGGCCAGCAGCGCCAGTTTGTCGATCTCCTGCGCGGCAGCCAGCAGATTGCCTTCCACCCGTTCGGCCAGCCGCTGCACCGCGGCCGGATCGGCGCGCAGACCCTTGCCACGCAGGCGGCGCTCGATCCAGTCCGGCAGTTCATGCGGCTTGATCGCCCAGGCCACCGACAGCACGCCGATACGGTTGGCCGCCTCGGCCCACTTGCCCTGGTGGGCCTTGCTCCATTCGTTGGCGGTGATCATCAGCACCACGTCCGGCGCCGGGTTGGCACAGAACTGGCTGATCACCTCGGCCCCGTCCTTGCCCGGCTTGCCGCTGGGCAGGCGCACCTCGACCAGGCGGCGGGCGCTGAACAGGCTGGGCGCGTTGAATGTTGCGTCGAGCTGGTTCCAGTCGAAATCACGGCCGTCCGCGTCGAACACCTCGCGCTCGCCGATGCCAGCGGCACGTGCACGCGCGCGGATGGCATCCGCCGCCTCCAGCACGCGCAGGGTTTCCGGCCCGGCAATCAGATAGACCGGCGCCAGCGCGGTATCAGCGCCCTGGCTGGCCAGCTGCTCCGGACGCAGTTCCATCGTCGCGGCTCAGTGCTTCACTGCAGGGGCCGGCCCGGCCGGCACCGCGTCTTCGACCGGCGCGGTCTTCGGTGCCGACAAGCTGCCACCCTTCTCGATCTCGGCGCGGACCACGCTGTCGATGCGGCGGATGATCGAGGCCGACATCTCGCGGCGCAGCTCATTGGCCAGGATTTCGCGTTCGGTGGTGGTACCGGTGGCGTCGGTCGGCGGCGACACGTAGTCGCGCGACAGTTCGATCACCTGTTGCGGCACCAGCTCGCTGCCGTCCTCGCGGCGGAAGATGAAGATCACTGCGTAACGCAGGCTGTATTCCTGTGCACGGCCCTGCGAATCGATGGCGATCGGCAGATCACCCCAGCGCTCGGACAGCACCTGCAGCTGGGCACTGGGCTCCCTGCTGTCCTCATCGGCCAACCTGGCGCCGGACGCCAGCAGGCTGCGGTTGAGCAGCTTGACCAGTTCGCTGTACGGCGCGGTGGAGACCACCTTCACCGGTGCCGTGTCGGTCGGCAGCATCAGCTTGCTGCGCAGATGGAAACCGCAGCCGGCAAGGCCGAGGACAAGAACGAGGGCAAGCAGGATTCGGGTCATGGAGACAGTCTGGCGGAGCCGGGCGATCACGGCAACACACAGCCTGCCCGAAGCCGCGTGAATGCAGGGCCATCAAGTGCCTGGCCCTGTACCGGAAAGAGCACCGGCCACCCGTGGGCGGCCGGTGCGGGAAGCATCAGGCAGCGACGATGTTCACGATCTTGCCAGGGACGATGATGATCTTGCGCACCGTCAGGCCTTCCATGAACTTGGCGGTGTTCGGCTCGGCCAGGGCCAGTGCCTCCACCTGCTCGCGCGCGGCATCGGCGGCCACATCGATGGTGCCACGCAGTTTGCCATTGACCTGTACGGCCAGGGTCAGCGCATCGCGCACCAGCGCGGCGGCGTCGGCCTGCGGGAACGGCTGGTCTTCCAGCAGCGTCTCGCCGTGACCCAGCACCTGCCACAGTGCGTGGCTGGCGTGCGGGGTGATCGGATTGAGCAGCAGCACGATGGCCTGCAGCGCTTCCTGGCGTACGGCTCGGCCCTGGTCGCTGCCATCGTCGAACTTGGCCAGCGCGTTCATCAGCTCCATCACCGCAGCGATGGCGGTGTTGAAGCTGTGGCGGCGGCCGTAGTCGTCGCCGACCTTGCCGATGGTTTCGTGGGTCTTGCGGCGCAGCGCCTTCTGGCTGGCGTCCAGCACGGCCGCGTCCAGCGCCGGTACGGCACCGTCGGCAGCGTGCTTCTGTACCTGCGCCCACAAGCGACGCAGGAAGCGGGCCATGCCGTCCACGCCCGCTTCGTTCCACTCCAGCGACTGTTCCGGCGGCGCGGCGAACATCGAGAACAGGCGCACCGTATCGGCGCCGTACTTGCCGACCATCGCCTGCGGGTCCACGCCGTTGTTCTTCGACTTGGACATCTTCTCGGTGCCACCGACCACCACGGGCTGGCCATCGGCGATCAGGGTGGCGCCGGTGATGCGGCCGCGCTCGTCACGCTGCACGTCCACGTCGGCCGGGTTGATCCAGTCCTTGGAACCGTCCGGGTTCGGGCGGTAATAGGTTTCGGCGATCACCATGCCCTGGCACAGCAGGTTGCGTGCCGGTTCATTGCTGTCCACCATCCGCGCGTCGCGCAGCAGCTTGTGGTAGAAGCGGAAGTACATCAGGTGCAGGATCGCGTGCTCGATGCCGCCGATGTACTGGTCAACCGGCAGCCAGTAGTTGCCGCGCTTGTCCACCGCATCACGCGCACCGGGCGAGGTGTAACGGGCGTAGTACCAGCTCGACTCCATGAAGGTGTCGAAGGTGTCGGTTTCGCGCTCGGCCGCGCCGCCGCATTCCGGGCAGGTGGTCTTGCGCCATTCCGGATCGGTCTTGATCGGCGAGCCGGTACCGGCGAAGGCCACGTCTTCCGGCAGCACCACCGGCAGCTGTTCTTCCGGCACCGGCACCGCGCCGCACTTGGCGCAGTAGATCACCGGAATCGGGCAGCCCCAGTAACGCTGGCGGCTCACGCCCCAGTCGCGCAGGCGGTAGTTGACGCGGCGCTGGCCCTGCGCCTTGCGCTCGAAACGCTCGGCCAGGGCTTCGAAGGCCCCCTGGAAGTCCAGGCCATCGAACTCGGCCGAGTTCACCAGCTCGAAGGCACGGTTCTTGTCGCTGTACCAGTCCTGCCAGCGGGTGGCGTCCCAGTTGCGCTCTTCTTCGCTGCGCGGATCCTTCAGCGCGATGACCTGCACGATCGGCAGGCCGTACTTGTTGGCCACTTCGTTGTCACGCTGGTCATGGCCGGGAACGGCCATCACCGCACCGGTGCCGTAGCCCATCAGCACGAAGTTGGCGACCCATACCGGCACCTGCTCGCCAGTGACCGGATGGATGGCGCGCAGGCCGGTGTCCATGCCGCGCTTTTCCTGGGTTTCCAGCTCGGCCTCGGACACGCCGCCCTGCTTCAGGTCGGCCAGCAGTGCCGCCAGTTCGGGGTTGTTCTTCGCCGCGTGCAGTGCCAGCGGATGCTCGGCGGCGATCGACACGAAGGTCACGCCCATCACGGTGTCCGGACGGGTGGTGAACACGCGCAGCGGGTCCAGCACGCCACCGTCGACATCACGCACGTCGAACTGGATTTCCAGGCCCTCGGAACGGCCGATCCAGTTGCGCTGCATGGTCTTGACCGATTCAGGCCAGCCGTCCAGCTCGTCCAGGCCGTCCAGCAGCTCCTGGGCGTAGTCGGTGATGCGCAGGAACCACTGCGGGATCTCGCGCTTCTCGACCAGCGCACCGGAGCGCCAGCCGCGGCCATCGATGACCTGCTCGTTGGCCAGCACGGTCTGGTCGACCGGGTCCCAGTTCACCACCGCGTTGCGGCGGTAGGCCAGGCCCTTGCGCATCAGGCGGGTGAACATGCGCTGCTCGTGGACGTAGTAATCCGGGCGGCAGGTGGCGAATTCGCGCGACCAGTCGATGGCGTAGCCCAGCGACTTCAGCTGGGTGCGCATGTGGTCGATGTTCTTGTAGGTCCACGCCGCCGGCGCGGTCTTGTTCTTGATTGCAGCGTTTTCCGCCGGCAGGCCGAATGCGTCCCAGCCCATTGGCTGCAGCACGTTGTGGCCGGTCATGCGCTTGTAGCGGCTGATCACGTCGCCGATCGTGTAGTTGCGCACATGACCCATGTGCAGCGCGCCGGACGGGTACGGAAGCATCGACAGGCAGTAGTACTTCGGCTTGTCCGAGGCTTCATCGACCTCGAAGGCACGGGTGGCATCCCAGTACTGCTGGGCGGCGGATTCAACCTGCTGCGGATCGTAAACGTTGGGTTCGACGCTGGTCATGTAACACGCGGTTGCGGCGGCAAAGCGGTACAGCGTACCGCAGTGCGGCAAATGGCTCCAATCCCGCTCGCCCGACGCAGGCGCCGCGAGCGCCCGGAACCTGTCTCAGCGTGGCCGCGACAGCGGCAGGGCCAGCGCCAGCCAGACCGCCCAGCAGGCAAAAGCGACCCGCTGCGCCAGCGGTGCCGGCAGTACGCCCTGCAGGGCGAAAGCCGCCAACGCCGCCAGTACGCCGCAGGCAACCGCCACCCCGCCCAGCGCGCGGCCGCGCACCTGGCGCAGCTGGGAGATGCCCAGCAACAGGGTGCCGGCGACGAAGCCCAGCACCCAGACCATCCAGGCACTGGCGTGCAGCTGGCTGGCCGGCCCGTGCAGATCGTCCACGTCCAGCGGCAGCAGGCCCATCGCGGCGAACGCCAGCCCGGCCAGCAGCAGCATCTGGCTGCCGACCCGCGGCGCCCAGCTGGCCGTGGCCGGCAGGCGCCGGCGCAGGCACTCGGCAACCACCACCGCCAGCAGGCCCGGCAGCACGAAGCCCAGCAGATTGAAGGCCAGCGCGTGCGGCACGCCCTGCGCACCCAGCAGCGCCACAGGGTGGCGCGCCTGCGCGTAGCCGTCCAGGCCGGCGCCGAAACCCAGCACCGCCACTACGAACAACAGCGCGGCAGCCAGACCGGACAGGCGCAGCAACGGTGACAGGGGCGACATGCGGGCTCCGGAAACGACGTCTATGGGAAGGCTGCATTGTCAGGTATTTGCCGCAACCCGGGTTGAGACCGGCATCGATCGTCACCATAGAATCGGTCTCCAGACGCCAAGCGATGCCTCCCCCATGACCGAGACGACCTACGTATTTGACGCCACCACTGCGACTTTCGAGGCCGAAGTCCTGCAGAAGTCGCTGCAGACCCCGGTCCTGGTGGACTTCTGGGCGACCTGGTGCGGGCCCTGCAAGACCCTGGGCCCGATGCTGGAAAAGCTGGCCGCTGAATACAACGGCGCCTTCGAGCTGGCCAAGGTCGATGTCGACGCCGAACAGCAGATCGCCGCCGCTTTCCAGATCCGTTCGGTGCCCACCGTGTTCCTGGTCAAGGGCGGCCAACTGGTGGACGGCTTCCCCGGCGCCATTCCCGAAGGCCAGCTGCGTGAGTTCCTGGCCCAGCACGGTGTGGTACCGGCCGATGCTGGTGACACCCTCACCGAGGACGACGCGCCGCTGGACCCGCAGGCACAGGTGGACGTGCTACGTGCGCAGATCGCCGCCGAGCCGGACAAGGATGAGCTGAAGCTGGACCTGGCCTTGGCCCTGCTGCAGATCGGCGGCGTGGACGAAGCCGGCACGCTGATCGATGGCCTGCCGGCCAACCTGGCCACCGATGATCGCGCCGTGCGTGGCCGCGCCCGCCTGGCATTTGCCGCTGCGTTGAAGGACGCCCCGGCCGCCGAGGTGCTGGAAGCGCGAATTGCCGCCGACGGCAAGGACCTCAAGGCCCGCCACCTGCGCGGCGTGCAGCTGCTGCTTGGCGGCCACGACGAAGCCGCGCTGGAACAGTTCCTGGAAATGCTGCGGATCGACCGTGGTTTCGAGGAAGGGCTGCCGCGCAAAGCGCTGATCGACGCCTTCAATGTGATCTCCGACGAGGACCTGGTCGGGCAGTACCGCCGCCGGATGGCGTCCCTGCTGTTCTGAACGGGAGCCCGCTTCGTTCAGAATCCCTGCACTGAACGCGGGCAATAATGCGCGGGATGGCGGCCGTACGGTCGCCACGATCCGTTCGGGGGGATGAGGTCGGGGCCATGGGGTCTTGCAGCTGCGCCCCCGCATTGCCGGGATTGCCAACTGTGACCTTCGTCCGCTCGCTGTCGTTTGCCATGCGCTTCAAGGGTGCGCTGCTCTGCGCCCTCCTCCTGCTGCCGACCGTGGCTGCGGCCCAGGACTGGAACTACCGGGTCCGCCCCGGCGATACCCTGTGGGACCTTGGTGGCGTTTACCTCAAGCCCTCGGTGCGCTGGCAGCAGCTGCAGCAGCACAACCGCATCGACAACCCCTACCAGTTGCCGCCCGGCCAGCTGCTGCGTTTCCCGATCAGCTGGCTGCGCATCGAACCGGCGCCGGCCCGGGTGCTGTCGGTACGCGGCAAGGTCGAACTGTCCGGCGCCGATGGCAGGGCTACCCGCGCCATTCTGGCCGGCGAGCAGTTGCACATCGGTGACACCATCGAGACCGAAGGCGATTCCAGCGTCACTCTCGAATTTGCCGATGCCTCGCGCCTGCAGTTGCGCGAATATTCCCGTTTGCGCCTGGACCAGCTCAGCCGCTACGGCCACACCGGTATGGTCGACACCCGCCTGCGCCTGCAGCAGGGCCGCGCCAGCAACCGCGTGACGCCAGCCCGCGGTCCTGCGTCGCGTTACATCATCGACGCACCCACCGCGACCAGCAGCGTTCGCGGCACCGTGTTCCGGGTCAGTGCCGGCGACACCCAGCATGTTGCCGCCACTGAAGTCCTGCAGGGCAAGGTACAGGTCGGCAACAGCCATGGCCGGCAGCTGGTCAAGCCTGGCCACGCCAGCCGCAGCAGCAGCGCCGATAGCGCGCCCGATGCGGTCTCCGCCCTGCTGCCTGCGCCGCAGCTGCGCAACGATGAACTGCGCCTGGCGCCGCTGCCGACCCGACTGGCCTGGGAGCCGGTCGACGGCGCCGCGCAGTACCGCGTTGAAGTGGTACAGGCGGCGACACCGGAGATCCTGCTGTTCGCCGCCACCACCACCGACACCCGCCTGTCGATCGGCGACCTGCCACCGGGCCAGCTGCGCATCCTGCTGCGCGCCGTCGATGCCCAGGGCGTGGAAGGCCTCGATGCCAGTGCCGATTTCGAACTCAGCGACCAGCCGCCACCGCCGTTGACGGTCGCACCGCTGCACGGCCAGACGATCAACAGTGACCGCCCGCGTTTCCGCTGGAGCCAGGCCCCCGGCGCGCACAGCAGCGTGCTGCAGATCGCCGCCGAACCGACCTTCCAGCAGCCGTTGCAGGAACAGACCACTCAGAACACCGACCTGCGCCTGGCACAGCCCCTGCCGCCGGGCCAGTACTTCTGGCGGGTGGCCTCGCGCGATGGCAACGACCACCAGGGCCGCTACGGCCAGGCACTGCCGCTGCAACTGAGCAATGAACCGGTCGATCCCGCCCTGCAACCACCCGAAGCCGCGCATGGCGCGCTGACCCTGCGCTGGCAGGCCGGCAGCGAGGGCCAGCGCTACCGGGTGCAGGTGGATCGCCATGGCGACTTCAAGGCGCCGCTCGTCGACGAAACCGTGACCGAGCCGCAGGTCAGCTTCAAGCGGCCGTGGAGCGGCACCCTGCACGTGCGCGTGCAGTACATCGATGACGACGGCCACGCTGGCGAGTATTCCCCTGCCCAGCAGATCAAGCTGCCCTGCCGCCTGTGCTACGGCGCCGGTGGTGGCGCCCTGCTGCTGTGGTTGTTGTTGTGAGGCGGTCGCCGCTTCCATGGTCGAAGCGGATCGTGCTGGCGCTGCTGGCAGGAATACTGACGATCGTGGCCAGCCATGGCCAATGGTTGTGGCGACAGGACGAAGCCGCCTACGACGCCATGGTCGGCAATTGGGATTACCGTCCCGATCCCAGCGTACTGATCGTGGCCATCGACGAGGGCAGCCTGCAGCGCATCGGCCAGTGGCCATGGCCGCGCTCGATCCATGCGCGGTTGCTGGATCGCCTGACCGATGCCGGTGCCGAGCGCGTGGCGCTGGACCTGATGCTGTCCGAACCTGATCGCCGTGACAGCCGCCAGGATGAACAGTTGGCGGCGGCCATCCGGCGCAACGGCAGGGTCGTGCTGCCAGTCCTGGCGGCGCCCGCAGCGGGTGATCGCATGGCCGAGGAAATGCTGCCGATTCCACGGATCGCAGCCAGCGCGGCGGCGATCGGCCATACCGACGTCGAAGTGGATGGCGATGGCGTTGCCCGCGGCGTGTACCTGCACGCAGGCATCGGCCGCGCGCACTGGCCTGCACTCGGGCTGGCGCTGGCCGATCTGCCGCCGGGCGCGGTACGCGGACTGCCCGATCCCGATCCTGGCGTGAACTCGCCCTATCAATGGCGGCGCGACGACTACGTGCGGGTGCGCTACGCCGGCCCACCCGAACGCCTGCCCCAGGTTTCCTACGCCGACGTGCTCGATGGCCACGTGGACATGGCCATGCTGCGCGGCCGTCGCATCGTGGTGGGCATGACCGCCAGCGGCGTCGCACCGCGGCTGCTGACCCCGACTACCCGCGAATTCTGGATGAGTGGCAGCGAGTACCAGGCCAACATCGCTTCGATGCTGCTTCAGCACAAGCAGATCGACCTGCTGCCCCGCCTCTGGCAGCACGCCATCAGCGGCGTGCTGGTGGCACTGTGCGTGATCCTGCTCGGCTTGCGCCTGCCATGGCTGGCTGCGCTGTGCTCGCTGCCGCTGGCGCCGCTGCTGAGCTGGCTGCTGCTGCGCGCCAGCGACCTGTGGTGGGCCCCGGCCAGCGCCATGCTGGGCATCACCCTGGTGCTGCTGGCCTGGGCGACCTGGCGGATTTCGGCCTGGCACCGCCAGGCCAACCGCGACGCGCTGACCGGCCTCGGCAACCGCCTGCGCTTCGAGCAGTCGCTGCAGCAGGAATGCGATGCGGCGCGGCGCAGTGGCAAGCCGCTCAGCTTGGCGCTGATCGACGTCGACCATTTCAAGCGTCACAACGACCGCCACGGCCATCAGGTCGGCGACCGCGTGCTGCGCGATGTCGCGCGCCTGATCGGTGCGCATGCACGGCGCCCGCGCGACATGGCCGCACGCTATGGTGGCGACGAATTCGCGCTGGTGCTGCCGGATACGCCGGCCGAAGGCGCGCGCCTGGTGATCGAAGACCTGATCGCCTGCGTGCGGGCGTTGCCGGCGCCCGGTGAAGGCAGCGACGCCGGCGTCACCCTCACCATCGGCGTGTTCACCCGCGTGCCGGACGGCGAGCTGCAACCGCACGACTTCGTCGAAGGTGCCGACACCGCCCTGTACCAGGCCAAGGCCAATGGCCGCGACGGTTACGTGATCGACGGCGAGGCCTGAACACCGGCCGGGGTGCAACATACGCATGCGAATGGTTAGACTGTAGGCCTCGCCCCGCGCCCCCCGGACCCGCATGAACGCCCGCCTGTTCCGCTTCGGCATCAACCTCTGGCCACCGTTCCTGTTCACCGGCATCCACGTCACCCGGGTCTCGCCGGACTACCGGCAGATCGACGTAGAACTGCGCATGCGGCCCTGGAACCGCAACTACGTCGGCACGCATTTCGGCGGCAGCCTGTTTGCGATGACCGATCCGTTCTGGATGCTTGGCCTGCTGCACATCCTCGGCCGCGACTACTACGTGTGGGACCGTGCCGGTGCGATCGATTTCCTCAAGCCCGGCCGCGGCACCGTACGTACGTCGTTCCGCATCGATGACGCACTGCTGGACGAACTGCGCGCCGAAGCGGCCAGCGGCGACAAAGTGCTGCGCTGGTTCAGCAACGACGTGGTCGATGAAAGCGGCGAAGTGGTCGCACAGGTACGCAAGCAGGTCTACCTGCGGTTGAAACCACACGCACGCTGATCGGCGGCATCGGCGCTATTCTCTGCCTCCCCGCCATGGAGGCTCCGATGCGCCCGTTCGCCCTTGCTGCACTGCTGACCCCGCTGTCCTTCGCCGCCCACGCACTGGATGTGCCACCGGTGCAGTACCCGACGCTGCCGGCGCAGGCGGCCGATGCGGCCGGCTTCGTGCCCAAGGGCTGGACGCTGGAAACCCGACTGGAAGGTGACCTCGACCACGATGGTCGCGCCGACCTGGTGCTGGTGCTGCGCCAGCAGGATCCGCGCAACGTCATCGAGCACGATGGCTTCGGTCCTTCTCCGTATGACAGCAATCCGCGCATTCTCGCCATCGCCTGGTCGCGCCCGTCCGGCTACGTGCTCGCAGCGCAGGACCACAAGCTGATTCCGCGTCCGGAAAGTCCCGTGCTCAGCGATCCGCTCGAAGATGGCGGCGTCAGCATCCAGCGCGGCACGCTGAGGGTGGCGTTGTTTTCGTTCGCCAGCGCAGGCAGCTGGTCGATGGGCACGACCGCGTTCACCTTCCGCTGGCAGAACGGCGCCTTCGCCCTGATCGGCTATGACCGCGATTCGGTGATGCGCAACTCCGGGCAGACCGAGTCGTTGAGCGTCAACTTTTCCACCGGCAAGGTGAAACAGGTTGAAGGCAGCATCGAGACCGATACCGACAGCGTGCGCTGGCAACCGCTGCGCAGCAGTCGGCGCTGGACGCTTGAAACGGTCGGCGATGGCTGGGGATTCGATCCGTTGGTCGGGGCCGGTTGAACCTGCCCTCAATCGCGTGCGGCGGTTGAAGGCGCACCTGCGGCCAGTGGTACCGACAGCCAGGCGCTTTCATCGTTGCTGCGCGGCGGCGAGCGGCGTGGCACCTGCAGGCGGCTGCCATCGGCCGACAGGCGCGGGGTGCGTACCGGCGAGCGGAACTGCGCGGGCAACCGCTGCAGTGCATCGACCGGATCACCGGCCTGCTGGCGCAGCCAGCGTTGTGCACCCAGCAGGCGCAGCATCGCCGCAGCGTCCTGGGTCCGGGACGAATACGCGGGATAGATCGGCGCCGCAATGTCGGTCAATACGCAACCCATGACGTTGGACAGGCAACCGAAATCCCGCTGCGGCGGTGCCTGCACCGGCAACGGTCGATCTGCTTCCAGCGCCGCCATGGCGGTGGCACCACAGGCCCAGCCGAGATTGCCGGCCACGCGTGCCAGGGTGCTGCTGCGGTCCAGCACCAGTACGCCGCCGAATTCGCTCGCCGAGGTTTCAATCGCTGCCCGGCTCATTGCGTACTCCCCCTGTGTCGCGCGGCACAGACTTTGTTCGTCAGCCCGCATCGGCTGCATCGCCTGCTCGCACTCGACCGGCAAGGGATGGTCGGCGGGCAGTTCCACCAGCATGTCGGCCAGCAGCTGGGCGTTGGCCTGGACCAGGCTGGCACCGACGATGCTTTCGACCAGGTAGCTGCCCCCGGGCACCAGCCGACGGCCCAGCTGCAGGCCACGGCAACTGCCGCGCAACGCACCCTCGACGTCGCCCTGCACATAGGCCAGCGCGCGGGCGCTGGTGGCGTCCACCACCAGGCCATAGGTCGGCAACGGGACGAGAATGCCCTCGCCCTTCGGCTGGAATGGGGACACGAAGTGGTCCGCTTCAGCCAGTTGGTCCAGGCGCGTGTGCAACTGCTGGTGCCCGGCGTGGGCGTCCACGAAGCGTTGCGGGTCGGCGCGCACCTGGGCCAGGCAGTTGCTGGCGGTCGGCCCGCAACTGGCACCTGGCCGTGAGTGCAGCTCGGCGTGGCTGGCCGCCAGGTGGGTCTGGCCAATACTGCCGCCCCGCGGGTCGGCCGCCCAGCGCCGCGCGTCCTCGGCCAGCGCCTGCTCACGCTGGCGGGCATCCAGCCCGTCAAACGGAAGCGTCCACAACAGCGCATAGCCATTGCGCCCGGTCGCCGGCAGGCGCGCCTCCAGTCGCTGCTGCGCCAGCACCCTCGATTCGGGCACGGGCCACATGCGCGAGGCGCACCACACCACGATCGCCAGCACCAGCAGGCCGCCCAGGGTCCAGCCCAGTCCGCGCAGGATCTTCAACACAGCTTCCCTTCCATGTGCCGTTGCCGCAGTCGATCACCCAGCGTAATCGACCAGCAGTGACCGCTACAATGCGCGCATGTCGCTCGAAGCCCCCGCCCTGGTCCCCCGCCCCTCCCTGCAGCGCCTGTTTCTCACCGGCCTGCTGACCCTGCTGCCGATCTGGCTGACCTGGGTCGTGGTCAAATTCGTGTTCGTGCTGCTGTCGGGCATTTCCAGCCCGCTGGTGGTGCCATTGTCCGAGCAGATCGCGACAAACTTCCCGCATTATCTCGGTTGGGTCCGTGCCGAGTGGATCCAGGACATCATCGCCCTGCTGGCCACCCTGCTGGTGATCCTGGCGGTGGGCGTGGCCAGCCGCCGCGTGCTCGGCCAGCGCCTGCTGCGCTGGGTCGGCGCGGTCATCAAGCGCATTCCACTGGCCAGCATCATCTACGACAGCGCCAAGAAGCTGCTGGACATGCTGCAGACCGAGCCGGGCAGCACCCAGCGCGTGGTGCTGATCGACTTCCCGCACCGCGACATGAAGTCGGTCGGCCTGGTGACCCGGGTCATCAAGGAACACGGCACCGATCGTGAGCTGGCCGCGGTATACGTGCCGACCACGCCGAACCCGACCTCGGGCTATCTGGAGATCGTGCCGGTCGAGCTGCTGACCCCGACCGACTGGACCGTGGACCAGGCGATGAGCTTCATCATCTCCGGCGGCGCGGTTGCCCCGCCCACCGTGCCGTTCACCCGCGCCGGCGATCGCGCCGAATGACCGCGGCGCCATTCGAGCGCCCGCTGCAGGATCGTGCGGTCCTGTTGTTCATCGTGCTGGCCGCGTTCTTCTGCGGCAACGCGGTGCTGGCCGAGCTGATCGGGGTGAAGATCTTCGCCCTCGAAGACACGCTCGGCATCGATCCGCTGAACTGGAACCTGTTCGGCCAGACCGGCTCGCTCAGCTTCACCGCCGGGACCCTGTTGTGGCCGGTGGTGTTCATCATGACCGACACCATCAACGAGTTCTTCGGCAAGCGCGGCGTGCGCTTCATCTCGTGGCTGGCGGTGGTGCTGATCGGCTACGGTTTCCTGTTCGCCTTCGCAGCGATCTCGCTGGCACCGGCCAGCTGGTGGGTAACGTCGATGAACGGCTACGGCGTGCCCGACTACCAGGCCGCGTTCGCTGCGGTGTTCGGCCAGGGCATGTGGACCATCGCCGGCTCGCTGGTGGCCTTCCTGCTCGGCCAGCTGATCGACGTGGCGGTGTTCCACCGCATCCGCCAGGCTACCGGTGAGCGCCACGTGTGGCTGCGTGCGACCGGCTCGACCGCGATCTCGCAGGTGGTGGACAGCTTCGTGGTGATCTGGATCGCCTTCGTGCTGGGCCCGCAACACTGGCCGACCTCGCTGTTCCTGGCAGTCGCCAGCGTCAACTACGTGTACAAGATGGGCTTTGCGATTGCCCTGATTCCGTTGCTGTACCTGATGCGGCGGGCTATCACCCGCTATCTGGGCGCCGATCGCGCCGCCGCACTGCGTGCCGCCGCCGCGGCTGACTGAAGCCCCAGCGCCACCAAGCTGACTGCGCCTTCACGCTGGCCGTACGCGCGCGGATCGTGCAAGCTCCACGGTCTGTGTTCCACGGAAGCTTCTTGATGCCGTATTCCCCCCGCGCCCTGGCCGCCGCCATTGCCGCGTTGTTCCTGTTCAGTGCCGTGCCGTCGGCCGAAGCAGCGAAGAAGAAGGCCAGCCGCCCTGCCGCCGCGCAGACTCGCCAGGCCGCCAAGCCCAAGGCCAGGCCCGCCCGCGCCACCGCGCCGGCCCGTGGCAGTTCGGCGCGCCGCGCTGCGCCACGTCCCGTCGCACCGGCCCGCGCCGTGCCCAAGCAGGTGCAGCTGGAGCGCCTGTACGACGAGTACTGGGATGCCTCGATGCGGTTGAATCCGCTGCAGGCCACCTTCCAGGGCGAGACCCGCTACAACGACCAGCTGCCCAACATCCTGTCCCCCACCTGGCGCCAGCAGTCGCACGACTTCACTACCGAATGGCTGGGCAAGGTCGAGAAACTCGGCAATGACGGCCTGCAGGGCCAGGACCTGCTCAGCTACGAGATCTTCGTGCGCGATGCGCGCGCCTCGCTGGCCGCCGAGCGTTACCCGAGCTGGATGATGCCGATCAGCCAGTACTACAACGTCGGCAGCATCATGGCGATCCTCGGTTCCGGTGCCGGCGCGCAGCCGTTCAATACCGCGCAGGACTACGACACCTGGTCGCGCCGCTCGCTGGGCATTCCCGAGCTGTTCGACCAGGCCATCGACAACATGCGGCAGGGCGTGAAGGCCGGCGTGGTGCAGCCGCGCGACCTGATGGAGAAGGTTATTCCGCAGTTGGATGCAGTGATCAAGCCAACCGCTGAGGAGAGCATCTTCTGGTCGCCGATCCGCACCATGCCGAACACCATCGCAGCCGAGGACAAGGCGCGTATCAGTGCTGAGTACAAGCGCATGATCGAACTGCGCATCATGCCGGCCTACCGTGCCCTGCGCGGCTTCATCGCCACCGAGTACCTGCCGGCCACCCGCGCCAGCAGCGGCTTGGGCGCATTGCCCGATGGCCAGGCCTGGTATGCCAACCTGATCGTGCAGACCACCGCCAGCGACCAGACCGCCGCGCAGCTGCACGCGCTGGGCGAGCAGCGCGTGCAGGAGCTGCAGGCTCAGATCGCCACGGTGATGAAGGACGCCAAGCTGCGCGGTACGCCGTCCAAGCTGCTGCGCAGCATGCGCAACGACCGCCAGTTCCAGTACGGCGACGCCAATGCGTTGATCAACCGCTATCGCCAGGTGCAGCAGCAGGTCAACGCGCGCCTGCCACAGGTGCTGGACACCCTGCCCAAGTCCACACTGGAAATACGCGCGGTGGAGCCCGAGCGTGCACTCACCTCCGCTGCGGCGGCCTACCAGCCGTCGCCGGCCGGGCAACCAGGCCTGCTGTACGTCAACACCCGAGACCTGCCCAGCCGCAAGCGTTGGAGCGTGCCGGTGCAGTACCTGCATGAAGCCATTCCCGGCCACCACGTGCAGCTGGGCCTGCAGCAGGAACTTGCCAAGCTGCCGCGCTTCCGCCGCCTGGGTGGCGACCTTGCCTTCGTCGAAGGCTGGGGCCTGTACGCGGAAACCCTGGGCGAGGATCTCGGCATCTACACCGACCCTTATGACCGCATCGGTTATCTGTACTCGCGCCTGCTGCGCGCCGCGCGCGTAGTGGCCGACACCGGTGTGAACGCGCAGGGCTGGAGCAAGCAACAGGCCGTGGCCTACCTGCAGAAGACCGTGGACATGAGCAGCGATGACGCCAACGCCGAAGTCGAGCGGATCATGGCCCAGCCCGGCCAGGCGCTGTCCAACGTGGCCGGCCTGACCACCATCGTGGCCCTGCGCGACAAGGCCAAGGCACGGCAGGGCGCAGCCTTCGACCTGCGACGTTTCCACGCCGAACTGCTGAAGGACGGCTCGATGCCATTGGACGTACTGAGCCGCAAGATGGAACGCTGGATGGCGCAGCCGGCCAGCACCACGCCCACGCCTTCGCCCTGACCCCTCTGGAGCCGTCATGCGCCCTGCCGTCGCCCTGTTCGCTGCCGTGCTGGGCCTGCTGCCTCTGGCGGGCGCCGCCGCACCGGTGCTGACCCCACCGGATACGGGCATCGACGGCCTGATGCAGGCCTACGACGGCCAGGTGCCCGGCGCCGCCGTGCTGGTGCTGCACGACGGCAAACCGGTGTTCCGCCGCGGCTATGGCCTGGCGGTGGTGGAAGACCGCACCGCAGTCACTCCGGCCAGCAACTTCCGGCTGGCCTCGGTCAGCAAGCAGTTCACCGCCGCGGCTGTGCTGCTGCTGGTGGAGGATGGCCGGCTTGGGCTCGACCAGCCGGCCCGACGTTGGCTGCCGGAGCTGCCCCCGGTGGCGGCGGACATCACGATCCGCCAACTGCTCTCGCACACCAGTGGCCTGCTCGATTACGAAGACCTGATGGACCCGGCCGGCACCCGCCAGGTGCACGATGCCGATGTGCTGGCCCTGCTGTCGCGCGCGGACCGCTTGAACTTCGCACCCGGCACGCAATACCGCTACAGCAACAGTGGCTACGCGCTGCTGGCGCTGATCGTCGGCCGCGCCTCCGGCCAGGATTTCGTGGGCTTCCTGCAACAGCGGATCTTCCGCCCGCTGGGCATGGCCCATACCGTGGCCCACCAGGACGGCGTCGATGTGGTGGCTCAGCGCGCCTATGGTTACAGCGAGCTGGACGGCCACTGGCAACGCACCGACCAGAGCACCACCAGCGCCGTGCTGGGTGATGGCGGCATCTATTCCTCGCTGGATGACCTCGCCCGCTGGGATGCCGCGCTGTATGACGACCGCCTGCTGTCGAAGGCCTCGCGCCGCGCGATGTTCAGCCCGGCCACGTCGACGCCCGAAGCCGACGTGCCGCACTACGGCTTCGGCTGGCGCCTGAACGGGCCGGTGCAATGGCACAGCGGCGAGAGCATCGGATTCCGCAACGTGATCGTGCGCCATCCGGAAAAGCACCTGACCGTGATCGTGCTGAGCAACCGCAACGACCCCGAACCCTATCCGCTGGCGCAGAAGATTGCCCAGCGCTGGCTGGACACCCTGCAATGAGCGATGACGCCTGCGCCCTGCTGGGCATCCACCACGCCGCACTGATCTGCAGCGACTACGCGTGCTCGAAAGACTTCTACGTGCGCATCCTCGGCCTGCGCGTGCTGGCCGAGAACCACCGCAGCGCGCGCGACTCCTGGAAGCTGGACCTGGCACTGCCCGACGGCAGCCAGCTGGAACTGTTCTCCTTCCCTTCCCCGCCGCCCCGTCCCAGCCGCCCGGAAGCCCAGGGCCTGCGTCACCTCGCATTCCGCGTCGCCATGCTGGAACCCTTCATCGAGCGCCTGGCCGCGCATGGCATAGCCTGCGAACCGATCCGCGTGGACGAATACACCGGCCGCCGCTTCACCTTCTTCGCCGACCCCGACGACCTGCCGCTGGAGCTGTACGAAGTCGGTTGAGCGTGTGTGTCGGGGTCAGATCCCTTTTCCAATGGAAAAGGGATCTGACCCCGCCGCCGCCACGGAAAGTTCCATCAACACATGGCGTGGATTTACCGTGTCGACCAAGGTCGACACCCACCAAGAGCAGGCAATGCCATTCCAACCGATCGCGGAACCTGTCGAAGGCGGGGTGGGTCCGGTTGCGGGGGTGTCCGCGGCATGGATGCCGCGGCCAAGCCCCCACGGATGGGTTTACGGCGTCCCCCGCCACCGGACCCACCCCGCCACCGCACGGAATGCACGCTGTTGCCGTTGCCGTTGCCGTTGCCGTTGCCGTTGCTGTTGCCGTTGCGGGTGCGGGTGCCGGGTGCAACCCGGCCAAAGCCCCCCCTTCCCCATACCCCGCCGAATGGGTATACAGTCGAACCATACCGGCACCGTGCCGGAATGAACCCTGGGAGGGGACCATGCGCAAGACCTTCAAGACCCTGCTGCTGGCACTGCCGCTGTGCCTGGCCGCCCTGTCGGCGCAGGCCGCCGACAGCGCCGCCGGCCGCTGGAAGACCATCGACGACAAGACCGGCAAAGTGAAGTCGATCGTCGAGATCACCCAGGCCGCCAATGGCACGCTGTCCGGCAAGGTGGTCGACATCCTGCACTCGGACAAGGGCCCGAACCCGGTCTGCGACGGCTGTGAAGGTGCCAACAAGAACAAGCCGGTGAAGGGCATGACCATCCTCTGGAACCTGAAGGCCGACGGCGCCAACAAGTGGTCCGGCGGCACCATCCTCGACCCGGCCAACGGCAAGACCTACAAGTCGAAGATGGAGCTGCAGGCCGGCGGCACCAAGCTGGACGTGTCCGGCTGCATCGCCTTCATCTGCCGCGCGCAGACCTGGCAGCGCGAGTAAGCGCCACGTCCCCCGCTTCACACCCGTGACCCGGCCCCGGCCGGGTCACCTCGTTGCGGGCATGCGATACTCTGCGGTTCCCCTCGGCTGCACCCCGCGACCATGACCCGTACCGCGCTCGTCACCACCGCCCTGCCCTACGCCAACGGCCCGCTGCACCTGGGCCACCTGGTCGGCTACATCCAGGCCGATATCTGGGTACGCGCGCGGCGAATGAGCGGCGGCAAGGCCTGGTTCGTCTGCGCCGACGACACCCACGGCACGCCGATCATGCTGGCCGCGGAAAAGGCCGGGGTCACCCCGGAAACCTTCATCGCCAACATCCAGGCCAGCCACGAACGTGACTTCGCCGCCTTCGGCGTGGCCTTCGACCATTACGACTCGACCAATTCGGCAGCCAACAAGGCACTGACCGAGCAGTTCTACCTGAAGCTGGAAGCAGCCGGCCACATCAGTCGCCGCTCGGTGGCGCAGTTCTACGACCCGGCCAAGGGAATGTTCCTGCCCGACCGCTACGTGAAGGGCATCTGCCCGAATTGCGGCAGCGCCGACCAGTACGGCGACAACTGCGAAGTCTGCGGCGCCACCTATGCGCCGACCGACCTGAAGGAGCCGCGCTCGGTCATCTCTGGCGCCACACCGGAAATGCGCGATTCGGAGCATTTCTTCTTCGAGGTCGGCCACTTCGATGCGTTCCTGCGCGAATGGCTGGCCGGCGATGTCGCCCTGCCGGGCGTGAAGGCCAAGCTGGGTGAGTGGCTCAATGCCGAAGGTGGCCTGCGCGCGTGGGACATCTCGCGCGATGCGCCGTATTTCGGCTTCGAGATTCCCGGCCAGCCGGGCAAGTACTTCTACGTCTGGCTGGACGCACCGATCGGCTACCTGTCCAGCTTCCAGACCATGTGCGGCAGGATCGGCGAAGACTTCGAGGCGCACCTGCGCGCCGACACCAGCACCGAGCTGCACCACTTCCTCGGCAAGGACATCGTCAACTTCCACGGCCTGTTCTGGCCGGCGGTGCTGCATGGCACCGGCCACCGCGCGCCAACCCGCCTGCACGTCAACGGCTACCTGACCGTGGACGGTGCCAAGATGAGCAAATCGCGCGGCACCTTCGTAATGGCGCGTACGTTCCTCGATGCCGGCCTGGAACCGGAAGCGCTGCGTTATTACTTCGCGGCGAAGTCCGGTGGCGGCGTCGACGACCTCGACCTGAACCTGGGTGACTTCATCGCGCGCGTCAATGCGGACCTGGTCGGCAAGTTCGTCAACCTCGCCAGCCGCTGTGCCGGTTTCATCAGCAAGCGTTTCGACGGCCTGCTGGCTGCGCAGCTGCCCGACGCGGCCCAGTACCAGCGCTTCGTCGATGGCCTGGCACCGATCCGAGAAGCGTACGAGCGCAACGACCCGGCCGCCGCCATCCGCCTGACCATGACGCTGGCCGACGAAGCCAACCGCTATATCGATGATGTAAAGCCGTGGGTGATCGCCAAGCAGGAAGGCGCCGATGCGCAGCTGCAGGCCGTGTGCAGCCAGGGCCTGAACCTGTTCCGCGTGCTGGTCACCGCACTCAAGCCGGTGTTGCCGGCCACCGCCGCACAGGCCGAAACCTTCCTGGCCGCACAGGTGAACGACTGGACCGAACTGGCGCAGCCGCTGCTGGGCCATCGCATCGCCGATTACACCCCGCTGTTCACCCGTATCGACCCGAAGAAGATTGACGCCATGATCGACGCCTCCAAGGACACCCTGCAGACCACCACCGCTGCAGCCCCCACCGCCAAGAGCGAAGCTGCCAAGCCCGCCGCGCCTGTCGCCGCCAAACCCGAAGCGAACAACGCCGATGCACCGGCCACGATCGGCATCGACGACTTCGCCAAGCTCGATCTGCGCATTGGCAAGGTGCTGGCGTGCGAGTTCGTGGAAGGTTCGGACAAGCTGCTGCGCTTCGAACTGGACGCCGGCGAACTGGGCAAGCGCCAGATCTTCTCCGGCATACGCGGCAGCTATGGCGAGCCGGAAAAGCTGGTCGGCCGCAGCGTGGTGTTCATCGCCAATCTGGCCCCGCGCAAGATGCGCTTCGGCCTGAGCGAAGGCATGATCCTGTCGGCCGGTTTCGACGGCGGCGCACTGGCGCTGCTGGACGCCGACAGCGGCGCACAGCCGGGCATGCCGGTCCGCTGATGCCCGCTGCGGGCGTGGCCTATGGCCGCGCCCGCCGGCACCGGCCCGGGGAAGCAACGCGATGGGAGGCAACGCAATGGAACTGGCGCTGTTCGACTTCGACCACACCGTGACCACCTGCGATACCTATGGCCGCTTCCTGCGCCGCGTCGCCACGGCCGAACAGCTGGCACAGGCATGGTGGAAGATCGGCCCGTGGCTGGCTGCGTACAAGCTGAAGCTGATCTCGGCAGAACGCATCCGCGCACGCGTCACCCGCCTGGCCTTCAGCGACCGTCATAGCGATGACATCACCACGCTGGCAGCCGGTTTCTCGCGTGATGTGCTGCCCGAAGTGGTGCGGCCGGAGATGCTGGAGCAGATCCGCTGGCACAAGGAACAGCAGCACACCGTGGTGATCGTGTCCGGTTCGCTGGATCTGTACCTGAAGCCGTGGTGCGAACAGCTGGGCCTGCAGTTGATCTGCAACCGGCTGGAAAGCCAGGACGGCCGCCTGACCGGCCGTTATGCGGGCGGCGACTGCGGCCCGCGCAAGGTCGAGCACATCCGCCGCCAGTTCGATCTGTCGCGCTACGTACGCATCCATGCCTACGGTGACAGTTCCGAAGACAAACCGATGCTGGCGCTGGCGCACGAGCGCTGGTTCCGTGGCAAACCCCTGAAGTAACCCCAACGCGCAGCCTTCGCCACGCATGAGCCTGACCCCGCCCTTGACCGAACGCCTCGACCGCCTGCTGCCGCAGACCCAATGCGGGCAATGCGGCTACGACGGCTGCCGCCCGTATGCGCAGGCGATGGCACGTGGCGAAGCCGGCGTGGACCGCTGCCCACCCGGAGGCGACGCAGGCGCGCGGGCGTTGGCGCAGGTGCTGGGTGTGCCTGCGGCTGCGTTCGACCGCACGCGCGGCGAACACAAGGCGCCGCAGGTGGCATTGATCGTGGAAGCCGACTGCATCGGCTGCACCAAGTGCATCCAGGCCTGCCCGGTGGATGCCATTGTCGGCGGTGCCAAGTACATGCACACGGTGATCGCCAATCTGTGCACCGGCTGCGAGCTCTGCATCCCGCCGTGCCCGGTGGACTGCATCGAGCTGGTGCAGCTGTAACGGGGTCTGCAGCAGGGGTCAGATCCGTTTTCCAACGGAGAGGGATCTGACCCCGTAAAAGGGTTATGGCACGGCCGCCGTCACCACGATCTCGACCTTCCACTCGGCGTGGGCCAGCTTGGCTTCGAACGTTGCGCGGGCCGGCGTTGCACCCTCGACCACCCACTCGTCCCACGCCTTGTTCATGCCATCGAAATCGGCGATGTCGGCGAGGAAGACTTCCGCACGCAGCACGTGCTGGCGATCACTGGCCACCAGCGCCAGCAGCTTGTCGATCTCGGCCAGCACCTGCCGGGTCTGCCCGGTGATGTCCTGGCTGGTGTCTTCCGGAATCTGGCCGGAGAGATAGGCGACCTTGTTGTACACGGTCATTTCGGACATGCGCGGTCCGACGTCGTAACGCTCCATCATGGGCGTGGCTCCTGCGGGTGATCAGGCCTGCATTGTCCTCCAAACCAGCCAACGGTGGGTGCATGGACGCTTTCCACGCAATGCCACTACCGGCCTACGACAGTTCTGCTGGTCAAATGCCAGCGACAGGCGCACGATGCGCCACGCCCGCGTTGACACCGCCCTCGCCCCTGCTGCCGCACCCTTGCGCCGATGACCGCCCCCTCCGATTCCATCGCTCCCCCTTCCACGCCCACCTGGAAGCGGGTGGCCACCATCGTCATCCCGCTGCTGATCCTAGCACTGGCCCTGCATGGCCTGGCCGGTGAGTTCGACGAGCATGGCTACCGTGCCATCCGCCAGGCCTTCCGCCAGCTCAGCGGTACCCAGATCGCGCTTACCGTGGTACTCGGCCTGGCCAGCTATGCCTGCCTGATCGGCTTCGACGCCATCGGCCTGCGCCGCAGCGGCATCCGCGTGCATCCGGCGCGCATCGGCATCACGGCCTTCCTCGCGCACACCCTCGGCCAGACCGTGGGCTTTGCCGCACTGACCGGCGGCGCCGTGCGCCTGCGCGGCTACCGCAGCGCCGGCCTGGACCTGGCGCAGATCGGCCAGGTGGTGCTGATGAGTACGCTCGGTTTCGTGTTCGGTGCGTGGCTGTTGATCAGCGTGGCGTTGTGCATGGAGCCTGCAGCGGCGGCATTGGCGTTGCCGTTGAATCCAGACGCGGTGCGCGTGGTCGGCGTGGCCGCCCTGCTCGCATTTGTGGGCACCGTGTTGCTGGTCGGCCGCGAGGGACGGCAGTTCAGCGTGTTCGGCCATGCACTCTGGTTGCCCGACCGCCGCACCATGCTGGGTGTCACCGTACTCAGCGTCATCGAGCTGGTGCTGGCCAGTGCTGCGTTCTATGTGCTGCTGCCCGACTCCACGCCCACCGGCCTGCCCGGCTTCGTCGGCCTGTACCTGGTGGCGGTGCTGGCCGGCCTGGTCTCGACCGTGCCGGCGGGCCTGGGCGTGTTCGAGTGGAGCCTGCTGAAGCTGCTGCCACAGGTAGCCCCGGCAGCGGTGCTGGCCGCAGCGCTGATCTACCGCGTCACCTACTACGTGCTGCCACTACTGCTGGCCACCCTGCTTGCCCTCGCGCCCGCGCTGCGGCAACCGCTGCAGGCCAGTGCCGGGGCAACCCGTGCCGGCTGGAACGCGCTGCGCCCATGGCTGCCGCAGATCATCGCGCTGGCGGTGTTCAGCATCGGTGCCGCGCTGGTCATTGACGGCACGCTGCCAACACCACGTCGTCATCTGGTCGGCGCCTCGCTGCCGATCCTGGAAACCTCGCACCTGATCGGCAGTCTCAGCGGTGTCGCCCTGCTGCTGATCGGACAAGGCCTGGCCAGGCGCAGCCACGCCGCGTGGATGCTGGCGATGGCGGTGTGCGTGATCACCCCGTTGCCGTTATGGCTGCGCGGTGGCCAGCTGCTGATCGCGGTTTCTGCGCTGCTGGTGGCGATGGCGCTGTGGGCCGCACGCCGCGAGTTCTACCGCCAGGGCGCACTGCTCGATGAAGCCTGGTCATGGCCATGGCTGCGCAACCTCGGCCTGGTGCTGGTGGCGGTCACCTGGCTGCTGTTCTTCACCTACAGCCACGTCGAGTACCAGAACGAGCTGTGGTGGCAGTTCGCAGTGTCGGGCAATGCACCGCGCGCACTGCGTGCGTTGCTGGTGGTCGCGATCGCGCTGGTGATGTTCGGCCTGGCGCGATTGCTGCACAGCACGCGCAGCCCACTGCAACCCGCCGACGAGGCTACGTTGCAGTCACTGGCACCCGTGCTGGCTGGCGCCACTGATACCCAGGCCTGTCTGGTCCTGACTGCCGACAAGGCGGTTCTGCGTGATGAGGCCAAGCAGGGCTTCGTGATGATGCAGCGCTATGGCGGTTCGCTGATCGCGATGGGCGATCCGGTCGGTCCGCCGGACGTGGCGCGCGCCTTGATCTGGCGCTTCCGCGAGGAAGCCGACCGGCTCGGGCTGCGGCCGGTGTTCTACCAGGTCGGTGAAACCTATTGGCAGACCTATCTCGACCTCGGCCTGGGACTGGTCAAGCTGGGCGAAGAAGCGATGGTGCCGCTGCATGATTTCGGGCTGGAGGGACGCGAGCGTGCCGACCTGCGCCAGGCCTGGAACCGCGGCAAGCGCAGCGGCCTGTCCTTCCGCGTGGCATCGGTGGAAGAGATCCCAAGCCTGCTGCCGCGCCTGCACGCGATCTCCAACGCATGGTTGGAAGACAAGGCCGGCGACGAGAAGGGCTTCTCGCTCGGTAGTTACGACCCGGATTACCTGGTCCGCTTCCCGGTGGCACTGGTCGAAGCCGAGGGCCAGATCGTGGCCTTCGCCAACCTGTGGCAGGCACCGGCCGGTGCCGAGCTGTCGGTGGACCTGATGCGCCACGTCAACGAGGCTCCGAAGGGCACGATGGACTTCCTCTTCATCGAGCTGTTCCTGTGGGGCCGCGCACAAGGTTATGCGCGTTTCTCGCTGGGCATGGCGCCGTTGTCCGGGCTGGCCCAGCATCGACTGGCCGGGCGCTGGAACCGGCTGGCCGGCCTGCTGGCACGACACGGCGAGCGCTTCTACGGGTTCAGTGGCCTGCGCCGCTTCAAGTCCAAGTTCGACCCGCAATGGCGGCCGCGTTATCTGGCCGCACCCGGTGGCATGCACCTGCCCGCCGCGCTGCTCGATGCCACGCGGCTGATCTCGCTGGACCCACGGCGGAATTGAGGCCGCGATCCGCCGGGCATGGCCCGGCGCTACTTGCCACCCGGCAGGTGTCGACCTTGGTCGACACGCTCATCCCCAAGGCCCCTCAGCCCCAGCGCCGATCAAGGTCAGTATCTACCAAGCGCTACATACCACCCTTCAGGATCACTTCGGCGAGGCGGTCATAATCGCCACCGAAATGGTGATCGCCGGGCAGCTTTACCTTCTTCACGCCATCATTGGCCGGCAGATCCGGGCACAGTGTGTCTTCGTCCTTGTCGCCATACACGCACACGGTCTTGGCTGCCGGCAACCTGGCCACTTCCGGTGCGATCGGCAGGCCGTCGCCACCACCGCCCAGCCAGTTGCTGACGTGGAACTCGAAGTCGGCCTTCTTCCCGACCGACAGCAGCACGATACGATCCAGCGAGTCGCGCGTACTGGCATCGAGCTGGTTGATGGTGGCCGGCAGTACGTCGGCGCCCTGCGAGAAGCCGATCAGCATCACCTTGTCGCGATGCCACTGGGTGCGGTAGTGGTCGATGATCTTCTGCAGGTCACCGGCAAAGCCCTTCGGCGTGCGCTCGCTCCAGAAGTAGCGCAGCGAATCGATGCCGACTACTGCCACGCCCTGCTCGTTGAGCGCAGACGCAACGTCCTTGTCCAGGCCGGCCCAGCCGCCGTCACCGGAGACGAACACCGCCAGCGTGTCACCGTTGCCGGAGGCCGGCACTTCCACTACTGGCAACCCCTTCAGCACAGCTGGTGGCGGGGCCAGGCTGATGCCCGCCTGTGCGCCAATCACCCGCGCCGCAGCCACCAGGCCCGGTGATGCATCACCACGCGTGGTGCGCTTGAACTCGCGCGCCATCGCGACCTGCTGCACGAACGCGCTGGCCTGGCCGACCTTGCAGCCGCGGTCGCCAGCCGCGCTCAACCACGGGAAATTCAGTTCGGCCGGTTGCAGCGCGTTGTGCTTGACCCCATCGCCGCAGACCATGCGCTGATGGTTGTGGTCCGGGCAGAAGCCAGTGGTCAGCAGGCCGGCGAACACCTGGGTGTCGGCCTGCGCCGCCAGCGTGTAGGCCATCTCGGCACCTTCGCCATCGCCGCCGACCAGCGGCAGGTGGTAGCCGGGCAGATGCAGGGAGGCCTGCAGCCAGCGCGAGAAATTCTCCACATCGCCGGAGCCGAACGAACAGGTCGGATCACCTTCGCGCTTGAGCACCCCGCGCAGGTGCGCGATGTCCACCGCCGCAACCAGCGCGCCGTCTGCACGCAGGGCCTCGATCGGCAGGCGGCTGGTGTCGCCACCAGCGGCGGGCTCATGGAACCAGATCACCACACGCTGCGGCGTGCCGGCCGGCATGTGCACCGGGATCTGCTCGAAGCGCCCATGACTGAACTGCTGTGCGGTGACCGCCGCTGTCGCCGGCAGTGCAGCCAGCGCCAGTACCACTCCCATTGCCCTGCCCAGCCCTGCATGCTTCATGTCGCAACCCCGGTGGAATGCGCACACGATACGCCGCTGCCGCGTGCACGGCATGTACCGGCGCAGTCCGTTGGGGATTCAGTCGGCTGCGGCCTGACGGCCGCGGCGGTACAGCGCCAGGGCCAAGTACAGCAGCCAGCCCACGATCACCGCGATCACCACCTTCTGCCCCAGCCCGCGCGGCGGCCCGGCGCGCCACAACACATGCAGCCACAGCAGCACGAAGGCCAGCCAGGCCCAGCCCCAGAGCAGGCCGGCAGCGGTCTTCCAGCCCGGTTCGCGGCGCAGGTACCAGGCCTGCAGCAGCATGCCGACGCTGGCGCACAGGAACGCGGTATTGGCCGCCAGCCCATGGATGAAAGGGGCCAGCAGCGGTGTTGCCTCGGGCAACCAGCTGTCACCGATGGCGACCGTGGCCAGGCCCAGCGCGGACACCGTGAACAACAACGGCGCCGCCGAACTGCGCCGTGGGCCGATGCTGCCGCGATACAACGCGATGCCCAGCACGGCGATCGCCAACGCGAGCAGGCAGTACGCACTTCGCAGCAGCAGCCCCCACGGTCCGTGCAGGTAGAGGCTGAGCGTTGCCCGCACCCAGTCCAGGTCGGTGCGTGCGAACTGGGTCCACAACGCTGTGGCCACGAACAGCAGCAATGCCGCCATCGCCAGCAGCGCCGCAGGCCGCATGCGGCTCATGGCGTCGCCTCCGGATGCCGCGCCTTCCACTCGGCCAGCGCCTTGCGATAGCGCTGCAGCTCGTCGGCATACAGGTCGAGTACGCACAGCGGGCAGCCACTGCCACAGCATTCGTTGGGACCGGGTTCTTCCGGCGGCACGGGGCGGGGATCGGGATCAGTGACGGACACGGTGGCAAACGGCAATCGGTGGAAACAGGCCCCAGTGTAACGGGCTGGCTCAGGCGCCCAACTGGCGGCGCAGGTTTTCACGGGCCGCTGCGTCCAGGCGCTGGTGGAAGAATTCGCTGAGGAAGATGCGCGGCGCGCGCAGCAGGCCCTGCAGGAATCGACGCCGGCCGGCACGGTACAGGAAGCCTGGCACCACGCCCTTGTACTCCTCGGCCACACCGCGGTCGTAGGCCGTGAACACCGGTTCCGGCGCGGCCAGGATCGCCATGTCGCAGTCCAGGAACAAGGCCGCTTCGGCGTCGACATCGTCCGGCCCCAGCGCGCCATGGCGTGCGGTCAGCAGGATCAGCTGCTCCACCCGGGCCACATCGACGCCGGCCAGTTCTGGCGCCTGCGCGATGGCCTGCACCGCCAGCTGCGCCGAACGCGCCTCGTTGTCCTTGCGCCCGGCCTGGTAGACCGCATCGTGGTAGAGCACGGCCAGATAGACCTCGGCCGGTTGCTGCCAGCCCGGGCCCTCGGCCACCTCCTGGCAGTGCTGCAGCACCGCGCGCACATGGCCGAAGTGGTGGTAGGCCCGTGGCGGCGTTGCATAGCTGTCCTGCAGCGCCTGCCACTGCGCCGGTGCAAGCGTCAGCGGAGAGAAGTCCATACCCGGATCATCACGCCTGTGCTGGCACCGGGCAAGCTGGCGGTTTTTTCACCACACCCTCACGATGCTTGCCAGGCGCGGCCTGGACGCGGTTGTCCACAGCTTTGTCGAGCGCTGGTCCACACCGGTTGTGGATGGATGGCGCTGCCGACCAACGGTGACGACGGCGGCCTCCTCGCGGGTCTACACTCGCCGCAGGTGGGAGCGCCCGCCGCTGTCGGGAGCCGTCATGTACCATCCTTCCGCTCGCTTCCTGTTCCTCGCACTGGCCACGCTGGCAGCGCCGCCCGCGCTTGCACTGGGCCCCGCCGGGGCCGATGCCACCGCGATCACCGCCTCCCCCACCATTCCGTCGCCGCAGCAGGTATCGGCGATCCCCGCTGAGATGCGCGAGATGCTGCGCACGCAGGTGATCAATCGCGGCTACTCGCGTGAGCAACGCCTGCAGGGACTGGTGGAGATGATCTTCGACCGCCACGGCATGGACCTGCAGTACGACGCCGACGCGACCCTCACCGTCACCGAGATCTGGCAGCAGCGTCGTGCCAACTGCCTGGCCTTCACCCTGATGTTCGTTGCGCTGGCACGCGAGGCCGGCATCCAGGCGCGCGTGCAGGAAGTGGGCCAGGTGGTGTCCTGGTACCAGGACCAGGCGCAGGGACTGGTTTACAGCGTGGGCCACGTCAATGCCGGGGTTGGATTCGGCGGGCGCTTCGCCACCGTCGACCTGGACCGCAACGTGCTGTACGACCGCCACGGCCCGCAACCGATCAGTCAGGCGCGTGCGCTGGCGCATTTCTACAACAACCGCGGCGCCGAACGCATGGCCGCTGGCGACATGCCCGGCGCGCGTGCGTTCTACGCGGCCGCGCTGGGCCAGGACAGTAGTTTTGCCGCCACCTGGAACAATCTGGGCGTGCTGGAGAACCGCAGCGGCGATGTCGCTGCGGCGCGCCGTTCACTGGAAATGGCCCTGCGCCTGGATGGCCGCCATGATGCCGCGTTGAACAACGCCAGTGCGCTGTACCGCAAGCTGGGGCTGGTGGCCCAGGCGCAGGTGCTGGAACGGCGCCTGCAGTGGGTCCAGCGCGAAGATCCGTTCGCCCAGTACATGCTCGGCGCCAAGGCCGAACGCGCGGGCCAGCTGGATGCGGCGATCCGTTATTACCGTCAGGCAGTACGCCTGTACGACACCGCGCACCAGTTCCACTTCGGGTTGGCGCGGGTGTATTTCCTGGCCGGCCAGCTCAGGCGCGCCGACCGTGAACTGCTGCGTGCGCAGGAACTTGGCGGAGCCCCCGAGCAGGCGCGCTACCAGGCCAAGCTGGACAGCCTGGCCCGCTGGCGCGCGCAGCAGCAGGCCCGGCGCTGAACGGCGGTCAGGCCTTCTTGAGGAAGCAGGTCTTCAGGACCAGTCCCTTGATCTTGTCCGAGTTGCCTTCGATGTGCTCGGCATCATCCTCGACCAGGCGGATGTTGCGGATCACGGTGCCCTGCTTGAGCGGGATTGAGGAGCCCTTGACCTTCAGGTCCTTGATCACCGTAACGGTATCGCCGGCCTGCAGGGTGTTGCCGTTGCTGTCACGCACGACCAGGGTCGAACCGGAACCTTCTTCGGCGGTCCACTCGAAGCCACAGTCGGCGCAGATCCACAGCGCGCCATCGGCATAGGTGTTTTCCAGGGTGCACTGCGGGCAGGCGGGAACAGAAGACATCGGCAAGTACCTCGAAATGAATCAACAGCCTGCATTGTAACCGCCCGGCCTTTTTCCCATTTCCACGGGTGGTGCCTGAGGGTGCCCCGTTCCAGCCCGGCCCGCGAGGACGCAGGAACTTGCAGTCGGCCGCGAACTGCAGCAGAGTGCGCGGCCCCTGATCGTCCCCGGAACCCCCCATGCGCCTCGGCATCGACTTCGGTACCAGCAACTCCGCCGCCGCCATCGTGCGTGACGGTGAACTGCTGCCGATCCGCTTCGGTGACGCCGAGCAGTTCCGCACCAGCGTGTACTTCCCCGGCGTGGTCCCCGACCCGGACGACTTCCAGCTCGATGACGGCCAGGAACACCAGCTGCAGCAGATGATCGACAGCGCCGCGCGCGCGGCCCGCGCCGCCGGCCAGGAACGCACGCCGCAGGCGCTGCGTCGCGAAGCCCTGCGCGCCCTGCGTCGCGAATGGATGGAAGCGCGCGCCGGCAAGGAACGCAGTGCCAATGACCTGCTGCAGAACGCGATCTACGGCGATGAAGCGCTGGAAGCCTATTTCGAGGAACACGAGGGCAACCTGGTGCAGAGCCCGAAGTCGATGCTGGGCTACAACCTGCACCCGCGCGCGAAGCAGACCATCACCGGTATCGCCGCGCACATCCTCGAACACATCCGGCTGACCGCCAGCGCCCAGCTCGGCCAGCCGCTGCGGGCCGCCCTGCTTGGCCGCCCGGTGCAGTTCCGCAGCTCGATCGGCGCTGCAGGCAACGACCAGGCGTTGGACATCCTGCGCGAGGCGGCCACCCAGGCCGGCTTCGATCAGATCGATTTCCTCGAAGAACCTGCGGCGGCGGCCATGCACTACCACGCCGAAAGCCGTGAGCGGCACCAGGCGGTGATCGTCGACATCGGCGGTGGTACCACCGACATCGCCCACGCCGAAGTTGGTGGTGAAACCGCTCCGCGCATCCACCGCGCCTGGGGCATCGCACGTGGCGGTACCGACATCGACCTGGCGCTGAGCCTGTCCGGCTACATGCCGCTGTTCGGCCGCGGCATCACCCGTGTGCCCGCCCACCATTACGTGGAAGCGGCCACTGTGCAGGACATGACCCGCCAGCGCGACTTCCGCCAGCACAACTACGACCACGTCGACGCGCCGTGGGGCGCGCGCCTGCAGGCACTGCAGGACACCGGCAACACGGCCCGCCTGTACCGCGATGTCGAGCGCGCCAAGATCGCGCTCAGTACCAGCAGCGAGCACCGCAGCACGCTTGACTACATTGCCCGCGACTTGCACGCCGACAGCAGCGCCGATGGCCTGGCCGCCGCCGCGCATGGCTACCTGGAGCAGATCCGGGAACTGCTGGCCCAGGTCCGCAATGACATTGGCGGCGACCCGGATGCGGTGTTCCTGACCGGCGGCATGTCCCGCGCAGGCTACCTCCGCAAAGCGGTGGCCGAGGCCTTCCCGGGTGCCCGCATGGTCCATGGCGAACCCTCGCTGGGCGTGGCCCAGGGCCTGGCGCTGGCGGCAGCCAGCCAGGATTAACAAAACGTTACGCGGTCTGCGCTACCCTTGGCCGGCTAGAAAACCGCTGCACCGTCCACTGGCCTCGCCGGTGTGTGTACCCATGGTGCAGCCTGGCCCGCCCAGCGGGCCTGGCGACCATGCCCTCTGGCTCGATCATGGTCCGCGTACTACCCGAGCCGCCATCGAGACCCGCTTTGGGCACCCGCCAGGCCCCTGTGGCCGTACAACCTGACGCTGAACCAGCACCCATCGACTGCCGCCGTTGTGACGCGGTCTGTTGCCGGTTGCCGGTCCTGCTGCAGCCCGGCGACCACGTGCCCGGCCAGTTCCTGTCGCGCGACACCCACGGCCGTGCCGTGATGGCGCGCAACGAAGAAGGCTGGTGCGCGGCAATCGATCCGTATCACCTGCGCTGCACGATCTATTCGCAGCGCCCGGCGATCTGCCGCCAGTTCTCGATGGGCGGCGACGACTGCCGCCGCGAGCGGCAGGACTACCTGCGCCAGGCCGAGTCCTGCGCGCTTTCCTCCCCTTCCACCTGACAGGAGCCACCATGCCCCGCAAGGCAAAGACCCCCGCGAAGGCCAGCAACAGCATCCGCAGTGAACGCAAGGGCGCATCCGCCAGCACCGTGGTCAGCAGCGACTCGATCGCTTCGGACCTGGCCGCGTTCCGCAAGAGCGGTGGCAAGATCGAAGTTCTCGGTACCACCTGGGCGCTGAAGAAAGCCAGCTGACCCTCCCCCGACCGCGGCGGCGCTGCCGCCGCGGCCTGCCGGACCGCGCTCAGCGATCCAGGCGTACCTGCACGCTGCCCGAGTGCGACTGGATGCGGATGTCACCATCACCGCCGCCCAGCCGGGTGTCCAGGCGGCTGCCCGGCCCATAGCGCGGCCGCTCGACGTCACCGGCGTCACTGTTGATCGAACCACTGAAGCTGTTCACCGACAGCTGTGCCGACACTGTGCGCGGCAGGCGCAGGTTGACCGATGCACTCACCGATTCGACATTGATGCGGCCACCCGGCGCCAGTCCGGCCGCGGCCAGGTCGATGCTGCCCGACACGGTTTCCACCGCCAGGCGCTGCACCCGCCCCGCATCGACGTCGACCCGACCCGATACGGTCTGCGCACCGATATCACCGGACACGCCGCCGCCCGCTTCGATGCGACCGCTGACCGTGTTCACGTCCAGTCTCGGTGTCTGCAGGCGTGCATTGACGCTGCCACTGACCGTATTGAGCTTGCTGTCGCCACTGCGCCCTGACGCGCTCAGGCTGCCGCTGACGGTGTCGGCCTGCAGCCGGCGAACATCGATGCCGCTGATCTCCTGACTGGCGCTGACCGTGCTCAACAGCAGCTCCACCGAGCGTGGCACATTCAGCACCAGCGTGGCGCCACCGCTGTTGTTGCGGCGCGGGTATTCGATCTCCCAGCGCACGCGGTTTGCACTCTTTTCCTGGCGCAGCTGCAGGCCATCGCTGAGCGTGCCGGTGAGCTGCACGTCGTTGCGGTCCCAGCCGCGCACGGTCACCTTGCCGGCTACGTTGCTCAGCTCGATGCGGCCGCCCGGCGCCAGGTTGTGGCGCTCGTCGATCCGCGTATCGGCCAGCGCCACGGCGGGCACCAGCAACAGGGCGGCGCAGCAGGTCATCAGGATTCGGGTCATGGGGGATCTCCTCAGGTCGTCAAGCCGGACTCGGCGGCATAGGCCGCCTGCCGGGTCAGTTCCAGCCGCAGCGCGTAGGTACGCTTGAGCTGGCCAAGCAGGTGCGGGGCGCGCGGGTCCTGCGCCAGTGCGGCACGGATCTGCGCCGCACTTTCATCCAGTTCGTGCAGGGCTGGCTGCCATTCCGGCGCCCGTCCATCGGGCAGCGAAGCGACGGCCTGCTGGTACTGCTCGGTCATTGCCGCCGCCTGCAGCTGCAGCGCTGACTGTGCCGGCATCGGCGCATCCAACTGCGCATGGCGCCACGGCGCCACCGCGTACAGCGCCAGACTGGCGGCCAGTGCAGCCCCCACCGGCAACCACCAACGGCGACGTGGGCGCAGCGGCAGGGCCACCACGTTGTCGGCCGGCGTGGGGTCCGCGGGCGCTTCGCGCGGCGGCAACTGCGCCGACAGGCGCGCCCAGCCATCGGTGGGTACGCTGCGTTCGGCTGGCAGCGCGCGCAGGCGTACCAGCAGGTCGTGGGCGGAATCGTGGTCGTGTGTACTCATGTCATGTCTCCCAGCCGTGCACGCAACAGGCCGCGCGCACGATGCAACTGTGCTTTGGAACTGCCGACGGCCATCTGCAGCTGTTCGGCGATTTCCTGGTGTTTCCAGCCTTCGATGTCGTGCAGTACCAGTACCGCACGTGCCCGTGGTGGCAGCGTCGACAGCGCCCGTTCGAGGTCGCGTTCGGTGCCGGCGCAGCGGTCGTGTACCGCCAGTTCCTGCAAGCCTCCGTCCACTTCGTCGAGACTGTCGTGATCCTGC
This sequence comes from Stenotrophomonas sp. GW821-FHT09E08, assembly GCF_059416125.1. NCBI lineage: Bacteria > Pseudomonadati > Pseudomonadota > Gammaproteobacteria > Lysobacterales > Lysobacteraceae > Stenotrophomonas > Stenotrophomonas sp. GW821-FHT09E08. The sequence continues at coordinate 41,177 of NZ_JBWKOO010000013.1, read as the reverse complement.
CCGGCAGCACGCCCACGCAGTTCCATCAGCGCGGCGTTGACGCCCAGGCGATGCAGCCAGGTCGACAGGCTGCTTTCGAAGCGGAACCCCGGCAGCGCCTTCCACGCCTGCAGGAACGCTTCCTGCAATGCGTCTTCGGCGCGTGCCTGCTGGCCGCCACACAGCCGCCACAGCACAGCAAATACACGGGGCGCATGGCGCCGGTACAGCAGTTCATAGGCAGCGGTATCGCCGGCGGCCGCTGCCCGCACCAGGGCGGGTTCGTCGACGGCGTCGTTGGCGGCAGGCAGCGCGGGCATGGTGGTGTCGAGCATATCGCTTGGATGCACCGGCCCGGGAAAAGGTTTAAGGCAATCGACCGCCAACGCGATGCAACCTTTTCGGCGGCTGCTGCATCCATGGTAGGTCCTTCATGAAAATGCCGTCCGGGAGCCCTGCCATGTCCAGCCCATCCTGCGCCGCCCTGCTGGTGATCGCCGCCTGCGTTGTGCTGCAGGCACTGGGCCTGTCACTGCAGCTGCGTGCGGACAACGGACGCGCCTGCCTGCAGCAGCATCGCCAGGAGCTGGTCTGCCTGGCCTGGACACCCACGGTCGAATCGCCGGCACGCGCCGGGTAACATCAGCGTTTGTTACCGCCACCTGTTGTCGTCCCATGATGTTGTCGCTGAAGGATCACCTGCCCCCCTGGACCTACCCCTGGCTGCATGACGTGGGTATCGCCGTGAAGATCCTGCTGACCCTGCTTGCCGCCTGGCTGGTCAGGGTGCTGGCACGGCGCCTGATCCGCCGCTTCGCCGAGCACTACACACTGCCGCCGGAGATGGCGATGGGCGCGCGCCGGATCAGCAGTTTCGTGGTCTATTTCAGCGCGCTGCTGTACATCCTCAGCCTGCTGGGCGCGTCACCTTCGGTGCTGTGGACTGCGTTCACCGGTTTCGCTGCCGTGGGCGCGGTGGCCTTCTTCGCGGCCTGGAGCGTGCTGTCCAACATTTTCTGCACGCTGCTGATCTTCACCACCCGCCCGTTCCGCCTGCACGATTACATCGAAGTACTGGAGAACGGCGAGAAGCCGGGCCTGAAGGGCCGGGTGATCGACGTGAACCTGATCTACACCACGCTGCAGGAAACCGGCGACGGCCACGAGGGCACGGTGCTGCAGCTGCCGAACAACCTGTTCTTCCAGCGCACGGTGCGCCGCTGGCGTGACCCGGCGCAGGCCCCCGGTGGCATCCAAGGCGACGGCTGAGGGGGGGGTCGGCAGGGCTGCGCCCTGCACCCGCTACGAGCTGGAGCAACTGCACCAGCAACAGCAACAGCAAAAGCTGGCTTCCTGTGGGATGACGGGGTGGATCCGGTGGCGGGAGACGCCGTAAACCCGTCCATGGGGGCTTGGCCGCGGCATCCATGCCGCGGACACTCCCGCCACCGGCCCCACCCCGCCTTCGACAGATTTCCGCGATCTGCCGGGACGGCACGGGGTCGGATCCCGTTGCTACGCAACGGGCTCGGACCCCAATTTGACTATCGATATCTGACAGATTTCATCCATGCATGGCGTGGATCTATCAGATCCAGGAAATCTGTCAGAGGTGGGACGGTGTGGGTAGGCAGGACCGTTGGCGCCATGGATGGCGCCATCGAGCCCCCATGGACGGGTTTACGGCGTGTCCTGCCTACCCACACCGTCCCGCCATCCCACTGAATGCCAGCTGTTGCTGTTGCCCTGGCTTGAAGCATCTGCGGGTGCAGGGCTGCAAGCCCTGCCGAACAACCTTTACCTCAGTTGGCTGTCCTTGCTGCCGCGCCGGTTGTAGCCACTGTGCGCCTGCTCTTCGTCGTGCGCTTGCTGGCACGCCACGCACAGACGTACACCCGGCACGGCCTGGCGCCGCGCCAACGGGATCGGTGCGTCGCACTCCTCACAGTGTTCCAGACCCGGGCCCTCACGCAGCTGGCGCCGCGCGCGGGCAATCGCATCGTCAACGGTGGCGTCGATCTGGTCCTGGACCGCGCCGTCTCCCGCCCAACCGGTGGCCATGGCCATCCTCCGCAGGTGTGTCGCCTGATATGGGGACGATACACCGCGCAGTAAACGGTAGCGCCGGGCCATTCCCGGCGGGCCTTCAGCAAGCTGAGCAGAAGGCAGACGGCCCGGATCAGGTCGATCGCGACTTAATCCCCTCCGTCCCCTTTCTTGCTTACCAGACCAGGTCGTCCGGCACCTGGAACTGGGCGTAGTAGGCATCGTCTTCAGCGTTGCCGGTGGAGATCTCGGAGGTCGAGCCCTGCTGGCCGTGATCGACGATGATCGCTTCCGGGGCACGTTCACGCACCTTTTCGGCGGCAGCGCGCGGCAGCAACGCGTAGCCCTCGCCGTGGGCGACGATGACCAGCACGCCCACCGACAGCGCCTTGCGCAGCTTGGGGTCGATCAACAGGGTGCGGATCGCCGCACCGTCGCTGAAGCGGTACTCGTCGTCGCCCTTGTGGGGCACGGCATGGGCGCTGATGATCTGTTTGGCCTGGGCTTTCTGTTCAGCCTGCTTGGCCTGGGCATTGCGCTCGGCCGCCAGCGCGCGATCGCGCTCGATCTTCTCCGCGCGGGCACGTTCAGCCTCACGCTGGACCTCGGCCGAGGTCGATTCGGCCTTGCCTTGGCGGGCCTTGGCCTGCGCGCTCGCGGCGGCGCTGGCCTGCGACTTCTTGGCCAGGCCGGCCTTGAGCAATTGTTCCTGCAGCGCGTTGGGCTTTGCCATGGTCGATGCGTACCGCGTGTAATCTGGAGGCCCCATTCTACCGACGCCCCGCCGCCCCTGCATGGCAGTCCTGAAGTACCTCACCGGCTATCCCGAACCCCTGGTCGCCCAGGTCAGCGAACTACTGGCGCAGGGCAAGCTCGGCCCCTGGCTGCAGCAGCGCTATCCCGATCTGCATGAAGTGCGCAGCGACCGCCAGCTGTACGACTACACGCAGGACATGAAGGACCGCTACCTGCGCAAATCGGTGCCGCTCAACAAGGTCTGCTACGACAATACGCTGGAAGTCATCAAGCACGCACTGGGCACCCACACCGCCATTTCCCGCGTGCACGGTGGCCGCCTCAAGGCCAGCCGCGAGATCCGCATCGCCACCGTGTTCCGGCAGGCGCCGGCCGCATTCCTGCGCATGATCGTGGTGCACGAACTGGCCCATCTGAAGGAGGCCGACCACAACAAGGCCTTCTACCAGCTGTGCCAGCACATGGAGCCGGATTACCTGCAGCTGGAGTTCGATACCCGCCTGTACCTGACCGAGCTGGCCAACCGCGGCCAGCGCTGAACCGGCGTTGCGGCTACACTGCGCGCCCCCTGCCTGACCTTTCCGCCATGGAACCGACCCGTCTCGACAAACGCCTGTCCGCCCTGCTCGGCATCCCGCGCGGTGAAGCCCGGCGCTACATCGAAGGCGGCTGGGTCAGCGTCAATGGCGAGGTGGTCGAGCAGCCGCAGCGGCCGGTCGATGAGAGCGCGGTGATCGTGGTGGCCGAACAGGCCAGCGATGACAAGGCCGAGCGGGTCACCATGCTGCTGCACAAGCCTGCTGGCGTCGCGGCCGAAGCGCTGTGTGCGTTGATCAGCAGCGACAGCCGCAGTGAACTTGATGCCAGCGGTACCCGCCCGTTGCAGCGCCATTTCCATGGACTGCAGCTGGCTGCCGCGCTTCCGGCCAGCGACAGCGGCCTGGTGGTGGTCAGCCAGGATCTGGCGGCGCTCGCCCACCTGCAGCGCAATCTCGGCCGCACCGAGCAGGAGTACCTGATCGAAGTGGCTGAAGGCGGACCCGAACGCGGGCCCTGGTTGATGGCGCGGCTGCAGCACGAATCCGGTGGAGCCAAGGTCAGCTGGCAGAGTGAGCAGCGCCTGCGCTTCGCCGGCAAGGGCCTGACGGCCAAGGGCCTGCGCGTGGCGGTCGGCGCCGCGGGGCTGCAGGTTGCCGCAGTGCGCCGCTTGCGCATCGGCCGCGTGGCGCTGGGGCCGCTGCCGCCGGGGCAGTGGCGCTACCTGGGCAGCGACGAGCGGTTCTGAGGCCGTCCAGGGTCGGATCCCCTGCCGCAGGCAAGGGCTCTGCCCTTTCAACCCTCGGGGTCGGATCCCTTTCCGCGGGAAAGGGCTCTGACCCCATCCACGCATGGTGTGGATCTACGGCGACAGGTCTGTTGGCTTTCATCCACGCATGGCGTGGATCTACCATCGGGGCATGAGCCCGCCCAAGCCCCTGTGGCGACGCCTGCTGCGCGTCGCTGCGATCCTCCTCGCAATCCTGTTGCTGCTGGTCCTGTCCGGCCTGCTGCTGGCCGACCACCTCACCCCGCAGGCGCGTGGCGTGCCCTCGCAGGTGCTGCCACTGCAGCCGGCGCAGACCCGTATCGACCAGCAGATCGTGCCGCTGCAGGCGGCCCATCCCGGGCAATCCGGCGTGGCCTTCCTCAGCGATGGCATGGACGCCTTCGCGGCGCGCGCGATGATCACCTCGCATGCGGGACGCAGCCTCGACCTGCAGTACTACATCTGGCACGACGACCTGATCGGCCACCTGATGGCCAAGGCGCTGTACGACGCCGCCGAGCGCGGTGTGCGCGTGCGGATCCTGCTCGACGACATGAACGCCAAGGACAAGGACGCGCTGATGATGGCGCTCGATGCGCATCCGAACATCGAGATCCGCCTGTACAACCCGTTCCGCAACCGCAGCGGCATCGCGCGTACGCTGGAGCTGGTGCAGCGCGCTTTCAGCGTGAACCACCGCATGCACAACAAGAGCTGGATCGCAGACGGCCGCATCGCGATCGTCGGTGGCCGCAACATCGGCGAGGAATACTTCAGCGCGCGCGACGACGTAAACTTCCAGGACCTGGACCTGGTGGTGGCCGGGCCCGCCGTGCAGCAGGCCAACCAGATCTTCGACGACTACTGGAACAGCAGCGCGGCCATCCCGATTTCCGCGCTGGCGTCATACAGCGATGAACAGCTGCGACAGCTGGTACGGCAGTCGGACCTGGATGCGATGCATGCCAAGGCGCAGCCCTATCTGCAGCGTGTGGCCGACTCGCGCCGCCTGCAGCGGCCCAGCCCTGAGCCGCTGCACTGGAGCGCGAACGTACGCATCGCTTCCGATCCACCGATGAAGCACCGCGACGATGATCGCCGCGGCTGGCTGGTCAGCACGCTCAGTGAGGAACTGCGCAGCACCCGTCGCAGTGCATTGCTGATCTCGCCGTACTTCGTGCCTGGCGTGGAAGGCGTGGAGGGTTTGGCGGCAACGGCTGCGCGCGGTGCGCAGGTCGGCGTGGTCACCAACTCACTGGCCGCCAACGACGTGGCGGCGGTACACGGTGGCTACATGGGCTATCGCGTGCCGTTGCTGAAGGCCGGCGTGCAGCTGTACGAGCTGAAGGCGCATGGCCAGCTGGACACCAGCCTGTTCGGTAGCAGCGGCGCCAGCCTGCACACCAAGGCGTTCGTGGTCGATGATCGCCGCGGCTTCGTCGGCTCGTTCAACCTCGACCCGCGCTCGGCCTACCTCAATACCGAAATGGGCGTGTTGTTCGACGACCCAGTGCTGGGGGCGCAGCTGCGCGATGAATACCTGCGCCTGGCCAGCCCCGAACACAGCTGGTGGCTGGCACTGGGCCGGAACGATGCGCTGCGCTGGCTGCAACGGCAGCCGCCGCCGCACTGGGTCGAAGCCGAACCCGGTGCCAGCCTCGGCAAGCGCTGGACCGCGCGGGTGATCAGCTGGCTGCCGGTGGAATCGCAGCTGTAGCGCTCAGGGTGCCGTTCCGGCCTCATCCTGTGCGGCTTCATCCAGCGTTTCCACGCTGCGGCCGTGCAGGCGCCGCCAGATCCAGCGCAGCGCATGCGGTGGTGCCGACGGCAGTTGTTCAAGCAGGGCCAGCATGCGGCCCTGGCTGGCATGGCCATGCCGGCACAACAGGCTGGCCGCAGCCGCCGCGCTGGCCAGGCGGAGACTGTCGGCCAGTGGTCCGTCCGCCTCCGGCGCCAGCGCCTGGTGCACCGGCTCGGGCAGTTCCCATGCCGCTGCCACGCGCTGTGCCAACGGCAGCGACCACTGCTGCAGCAGCTGCAGGGCCAGCGCCGGCTCCACAGCTTCTCCGCGTGCCTGGGCTTCCTGCAGCAGCTGGCGCATCACCAGCGCCGCACCCAGCCCCTGCACCAGACCCAGCCACTGTGCAGCGAAGGCATCACCGAAGGTGACCGTGCGCGCGTGGTCGGCAGCCGCGCGCGAAGCCAGCAGCGCGTGCTCCCAGATGATCGTGCTGAACTGCGGGAACGCATCGCACTGCATCTGCATCACCGGCTGCACCAGCACTGCACTGATGATCTGCCGCACGCCTTCGGTACCGACCAGGGTCACCGCCCGCTGCAGACTTTCCACCGGTCGCTCGTGCACTTTGTAGGCCGGGCTGTTGGCGATGCGCAGCAAATTGCCGGTCAGCACCGGGTCCTGGCCGATGATCGCGGCCATTACCCGTGCCGAGGCGGCATCGTCGTTCACGGTCTGGATCAATTGCGGCAGCAGCTGCGGACGGCGTGGAAGCTGCCGGGTGGCCCAGTCGCGGTCCTGCAGCGCGCGTGCCACCGCTTCCCCCAACGCCGGATCCTGCACCGGCGCCGGCTCACCGGCCAGCCGAGGGTAGAGCGCCAGCGCGTGCAGGCCGCGTTGCAGATGTGCCGCGATCTCCGCCGATGGCAGGGCTTCACCCTGCAGGCTGGCAGCTGCCGCCGCCACCGCCTGTCGCGATACAGCCGCCAAGCGGGACGGTGCGGCCCCGGTCGAGCGCGCCAGCCAGCCGCGCAGCGATCGCCACCAGGCCGGCGTCATCGCCGCCCGCCCTGTCGTTGTGGTGCCCGTGCCGTCACTGACTGCCCTGCCTCTTCACACGAATCCGGCTACCCGCCGTCGTCGCAGCATCGGCCGCACTTTCATCTTCTTTAACCGGAAGGCTGCCGATGTCGACGGCACCGGCCGGGGGAATGGACTAGAATGGCGCCGCGCGACCCGTCCCCCTGCACCGACGACGTCGCTTTTTTTGTTTTGGGACCCTACCGTTCACTGGCCGTTCGCTGCAGTTCGCCGCTGTTCGCGCCATCGGAGACGCCATGCTATTCGAAACCCTCGCCACCACCGGCCACGAACAGGTGGTGTTCTGCCACAACCACGACGCCGGCCTGCAGGCGATCATCGCCATCCACAACACCACCCTGGGCCCGGCCCTGGGCGGCGTGCGCATGCGTCCCTACGCCAGCACCGACGAGGCACTGGCTGACGTGCTGCGGCTGAGCCGGACGATGACCTACAAGAATGCGCTGGCCGGCCTCAACGTGGGTGGCGGCAAGGCCGTGATCATCGGCGACCCGAAAGTGGACAAGACCGAAGTTCTGTTCCGTGCCTTCGGCCGCTATGTCGATTCGCTCGGTGGGCGCTATATCACCGCCGAGGACGTCGGCACCGACGTCAACGACATGGAGAACATCTACCTGGAGAGCCAGTTCGTGACCGGCGTTCACCAGGTCCATGGCGGCTCCGGCGATCCGGCGCCCTTCACCGCCTACGGTGCGCTGCAGGCGCTGATGGCGGCGATGCGCTTCAAGTTCGGCCATGAGGAAGTGGGCAAGACCAGCATCGCGGTGCAGGGCCTGGGCCACATCGGCATGGAACTGGTGAAGCTGCTGCGCGATCGCGGAGCCAAGCTGTATGTCACCGATCTGGACAGCGCGCTGGTTGATCGCGCGGTCAGCGATTTCGGCGCCGAAGCAGTCAAGCCGGACGAGATCCACGAGGTGAACGCCGATGTGTTCGCACCGTGCGCACTGGAAGGCGCCATCAATGCCGACACCCTGCCGCGGATCAAGGCGAAGATCATCTGCGGCACCGCCAACAACCAGCTGTCGAGTCTGGAAATCGGCGATGAGCTGCACGCGCGCGGCATCCTGTATGCGCCGGACTATGCGGTCAACGCCGGCGGCGTGATGAACGTGTCGCTGGAGATCGATGGCTACAACCGCGAACGCGCGATGCGCCTGATCCGCAGCATCTACCACAACCTCACCCGCATCTTTGAACTGTCGCAGCGCGAGAACATCGCGCCGCAGCGGGCGGCCGACCGCATCGCCGAGAGCCGCATCCTGTCGATCGGCAAGCTGAAGATGCCGCTCGGCCGCAGCACCCCGCGCCTGGGCAACCTGCGCGGCGGCTGAGCCTGCAGTGGTCGCGCCGGGCATTCCCCGGCGCGACCCGATCCTCAGAAGCCGCTGCTGTAGCGCAACGCGGCCTGCCGCGCATCATTGCCACCCACGCGCTGGTCGAAGCCCAGGCTCAGGCGTCCATTGCGGCCCCACCACGATTCCAGCGCCACACCGAACAGCACACTACCGCGTGGGGCATCCCAGACGGCCAGCGGCGCCCAGGCATCGACGCCGACGAAACTGGCCTGCCAGTCCGCGTCGCGTCCATCCAAGCGCTGCTGCCATTCGGCGTGACCACGCAGGGTCCAGCGTCCCCACCCACGTTCACCACGCAGGCCGGCCAGCATCTGGCTGCGTTGCACGCGGTTGGCATCACCGCGCAGGCCGAAGCCGAACCCGCCCAGCTCGTTGAACGCATCAGTATCGACGCGGGTGCTGCTGGCCCCCAGATACGGCGTCAACGATGCCCCTGCGCGACCGAAGCGATAACCGCCTTCGACACTGGCACTGCTGAAACGGCCGCCGTAGCGTGCAGACACGCCATACGCGCCAGCGCCCAGCAGCAGCTGGCGGTCCAGCGCGCGGGTGAACTGGCCGCTGCCGAACTGGGCCAGCGCGTAGCCACGCCCGAGGTTCCAGCCGGCATACAGCTGCGCCTGTGCCTGCCGGTCGCGGCCGCGATCACCACCGAAGCTGCTGCCACCGTTACTGCGGGTCTCGCCGAAGGCCACGCCCATCAAGCCGTTGCTGCCCAGCGGCAGATCCTGGCCCGCCATCCAGCCACGGCTGTCGGCGGTATTGCCGGCGAAGCTGCCCTGCCCGGCCTCGCCCAGCGCGCTCTGCCAGGTGCCGCGCAGCCGCGGTGCCGCCTGCACGCGATCGAAGCGCTCGGCGATCGCGCGCCGCGACATGTCGATGCTGTCGAACGTCGCCGCCTCGGCCCGCGCGTGCGCCTGCCCGGACAGACTCTGCAGGCTGTCGGCGAGACCCTGCTGGCCACCGCCGGTCCACTGCAGCGCAGCGGCCGCCGCGCCGAACTGCGATCCCTGCAGGCCGGGATTGCCATCGAGCACAGCGAATGCGCCTTGCACGCGCTGCGCGGCCGCCTGCGCCGAGGTACTCAGTCCACTGGCCGCGGCAGTGACGCTGACCTGGGTCAGGTTCAACCAGGCGTTGTTGCTGTCATAGCCATAAGTGGACGACACCAGGGAGAGTCCCTGCAGACCGGTAGACGTGGCCGGGGTGCTGAAGGTGCCGCTCAGGCTGCCCGCCGCATGGATCAGATCCTGGCGGGCGCCGTTCTGCGGCACGTAGCCGGTGACCATGCCGTGCACGCGTACGCCGCCGTCGATCTTCGCGTTGCCGGTGACCTGCAGCGCATTGGCGCCGAGAGCGATCATCAGCTGCGCACCGGCCTGCTGGGTGTAATTGCCCTCGATGGTGCCGGTGGTATTAGCGGTGGTGAGGAACACACTGCTGCCGTTGGTCACGTCCCCGATCACCCGTGGCGTGCCACCGTTGAACTGCAGCCCAGTGGAGTCCGGATCGGGCTGGCCGAGAATGGTCACGTTGGAGCGGATGACGCCGCCGTTCTGCAGCGACAGGATGCCGCGCTCGATGCGGGTGGCGCCGGCATAGCTATTGTTGCCGACCAGCACCAGCTTGCCGCCGCCCTGCTTGACCAGGCCACCGCCGCCGGTGATGTCATTGCTCCAGATCGAATTGGTCGAGCCCGCATCCACGTTGGCGACCACATCACCCCAGTCGAAGCGGCCGGGACCGTTGATCGCACGGCCGATGTCGAGCAGACCGTAGCCAAACACCGGGTCCACGCCGGGCGCGCCGATGTCCTTGGCGGTGCCCAGCAGGGTCTGCCGTACAAGGTTGTTGTCGAAGTATGGGAAGCGCTGCCAGACCAGTGCGGCAGCGCCGGAAATCAATGGCGCCGCGAACGAGGTGCCGTAGTTCCAGTAGTAGCTGCCGCCACCGGCATCGGGATAGACCGCGCTGCCCGGTGCCGCCAGGCAATAGCGTGCGGCCTGCCCACAGGCATTGGCGTAGCTGGCCAGAGTACCGGGCGCATAGGGATCCACGGCGGTGGCCACCAGCCAGCCGCGCTCCAGATCGGCCGCGGGCAGTGAACCGGCCACGCCCTTCTGGCTGGGCAGCGCGGCCAGGCTGCTCGGCTCGCTGCGACCATCGTTGCCAGCGGCGAACACCACCAGGCCACCGTGACTGATCACGAACGGCCGGTACTCGGCAGCCACCTGCGCAGTGGTCGGCAGGTCGGTCCAGTACAGGCCGCCCCATGAGTTGTTCATCACCTTCACGTTGTAGCTGATCAGGTCCTGGTGGACCTGGGCCACGCCCAGCGGGCCGCTGAAGGAATTGCCCTGGCCACTGCCGTCATCGGTCGGTGGCTTGTCGGAAATGATCCGTGCCGACACGATCTGGGCGCCCGGCGCGATCCCCCCCGGCCACGACCCCACCGCTGCGCCGGCGGCCAGGCTGGCCACCGCGGTGCCATGGCCGACCACGTCGTCAACGCCCAGATTGTTCCTGGCCGGATCGATGTAGTTGAAGTTGGCCAGCACCCGTCCATTCAGCGCCACCGCATTGCGCTGCACGCCCGAGTCAACGATACCGATGCGCACACCCTGGCCAGTCAGTCCGGCGGCCTGTGCGGCACGCGCGTTGGTGACTGCCAGATGCGCATCGAAGGTCGGCTCCTGCGGTTTGGCCGGCGGCGGCGTGGTGGGTGGCGGCGTGGTCGGCGGGGGCACGGGGGGAGCAGGCGGATCAATGCGCACATTGCTGCCGCCACCACCTCCACCACAAGCGGTCAGCGCCAGCGCCAGCGCCAGCGCGGTTGCCAGGACAGACCTCATCATCGTCGTGCGTTCCATCGATTCCTTCCCATGAACGTTGGCCTGCCTTGATCCTGGCAGGCATGCGGCGGCGCCCAGCGGCGGCCCTCCCCGACCCTCTATACTTGGGCCGACCCCCACGCAGTCTGCCGGGAAACCGGGACGCTTCCAACGGCCCCGGTCTCCTTTCCGAACATTGCTTACGCATCAACGAGATTGCCATGTCCAACATCGTCATCGCCGCCGCCAAGCGCACCGCCATCGGCTCCTTCCTCGGCCAGTTCACCGGTGTGCCGACCCCGACCCTCGGCGCGGCCGCCATCGCCGCCGCCCTGGAGCAGTCGGGTGTCCCGGCCAGCGACGTTTCTGAAGTCCTGATGGGCTGCGTGCTGCCGGCCAACCTCGGCCAGGCGCCCGCCCGCCAGGCCGCGATCGCTGCCGGCATCCCGCTGTCGGTCGGTGCCACTACCCTCAACAAGGTATGCGGCTCGGGCATGAAGACCATCATGCTCGGCCATGACCTGATCAAGGCCGGTTCGGCCCGCATCGTGGTCGCCGGCGGCATGGAATCGATGTCCAACGCGCCGCACATGCTGCCCAATTCGCGCACCGGTAACCGCTTCGGCAACTTCCAGGCGGTCGATCACATGGCCCACGATGGGCTGGTCAACGCATACGACGGCAAGGCGATGGGTGAGTTCGCCGAATGCGCGGTGGACAAGTACCAGTTCAGCCGCGAAGAGCAGGACGCCTACGCCATTGAATCGGTCAAGCGCGCGCAGGCCGCACAGGCCAACGGTGCGTTCGCCGATGAAATCGTCGCGGTGAAGGTCGCCACCCGCAAGGGCGAGGTTGAGGTCGCCACCGACGAGCAGCCGGGCCGTTCGGACATCGCCAAGATCCCGACCCTGCGTCCAGCCTTCAAGAAAGATGGCAGCGTGACCGCCGCCAGCTCCTCCAGCATCTCCGACGGCGCCGCGGCTGTAGTGCTGCTGACCGAGGAGGATGCCGCGGCACGCGGCATCACGCCGCTGGCCCGCATCGTCGGCCACGCGACCCATTCGCAGGAACCGGAGTGGTTCACCACCGCCCCGATCGGCGCGCTGCACACGCTGCTGGACAAGACCGGCTGGTCGCTGGACCAGGTCGACCTGTTCGAAATCAACGAGGCTTTTGCCGTGGTCGCAATGGCGCCGATGCGCGAACTGGGCATCCCGCACGACAAGCTCAACGTGAATGGCGGTGCCTGCGCTTTGGGCCATCCCATCGGTGCCTCCGGCGCACGCCTGGTGGTGACCCTGGTCAACGCCCTGCGCACGCGCGGTGGCAAGCGCGGCATTGCCACCCTGTGCATCGGCGGCGGCGAAGCAACCGCAATCGCCATCGAATTGATTTAAAAAGATTTAACGATGATTTCGCAAAAATGAATGCGGGATCGCTTGACACCCAATCTTGGCTTGTCATCATGTTGTCGGCGCGCAGCATGCGCGTTGCCTAATTCTAACGACGAGGATTTACACAATGAGCATCAACAAGCTGCTGGTCGCGATGTCCCTGGCTCTGGCCCTGGCCGCCTGCTCGAAGCAGGAAGCTGCCCAGGACGCCGCTGCTTCGGCCAACGAAGCCGCCACCGAAGCCCAGGCTGCTGCCGACCAGGCCGCCGCTGCTGGCGCCCAGACCGCCGACGCTGCCCAGCAGGCCGCTGACACCGCCGCCACCGCTGCTGACGCTTCGGTTGACGCTGCTGCCCAGGCTGGCGCTGCTGCCACCGACGCCGCTGCCGGCGCCGCTGCTGACGCTGCCAAGGCTGCTGAAGGCACCGCTGAGAAGGCCAAGGACGCTGCTGAAGAAGCCAAGAAGTAATAACTTCTTTCTTCACGCTGTTCTGGAAAAGCCGCTGGTTCGCCAGCGGCTTTTTCTTTTCCCGAATGCGCGCGACTGAGCCGCTGCATCGCGACCCCGTCTTCACAACGGCATGAATAGGCTGGCGTCCCCATCCATTGCAGTACCGGAGACCGCCATGAAGATTCGTCCGATCACCACCACCCTGCTGGCCGCCTCCCTGCTGCTGGCCCTGGCCGCCTGCAAGGGCCCGGAAGCCGAACAGGCCAAACAAGATGCACAGCAGGCCGCCGACAGCGCTGGCGCTGCCGCCCGCGACGCCGTCGACAAGGCTGCGGCTGCCACCCGCGAAGCCGCCGACAAGACCGCCGCCGCCTCCGAACAGGCCGCCGCCGATACCCAGCAGGCGCTGGACAAGGCAGCAGACGCTACCGCCAACGCTGCCGACAAGGCCAAGGACGCTGCAACCGACGCCGCCGCACACGCCAGCGACGCCACCGCCAACGCCGCGCAGAAGGTTGCCGACAAGGCCCGCGATGTCGCCAACGACGCGAAGACCAACGCGGCCAAGGAAGAAGCCAAGCACTAAGCCCTACCGGCAGCCGAGCATCGACTCGGCGCTACAGGAAAAGCCGCGGCATTGCCGCGGCTTTTCTGCTTTTCGCTCTCCGCTCTTTCTGTTGATTCCGTGGTGGACGGCACGGAAACCGCCCAAAGACGCGCGGGTGGGCTGCGCAGGGGTGTCCGCGGCATGGATGCCGCGGCCAAGCCCCCAAGGACGGGTTCACGGCGTCCCCTGCGCAACCCACTCGCGCGGCCACCGCCGATATCAGCGCGCACCACGAGGGGCTCCGCCGTTGGCCACCTCCTACGGCAGCGCGCGCGCCAGCATCGCCGACAGATCCAGCCCCATCGGCAGCGTCCCGAACGCCAGCCCGTGCTCCCCTTCCAAGCGGCTGCGTACGAATGCCTCCGCCATCGGGCTGCGCGCACGCAGCAGCAGCGCGGCCTGCAGCAGCAGCGCAGTGCGCTCGCAGAACAGCCGCGCCTGCGACTCGTCCGGCGGCGCCGCCGCTGCCCAGCGCTGCAATGCCGCTGCATAGCGCGCATCCCGGTCGGCCACCGACGCCAGTTCCGTGCGCAGCGCCTCCAGCGCCTCCGGCTCACGCGCCAACGCGCGCAGTACGTCCAGGCACTGGATGTTGCCGCTGCCCTCCCAGATCGAATTCAACGGCGCCTGCCGGTACAAGCGCGGCAGCATCGACTCTTCCACATAGCCCGCGCCACCCAGGCATTCCTGCGCCTCGTTGACGAAGCCCGCCGCACGCTTGCAGACCCAGTACTTGCCCAGCGCCGTACCCACCCGCGCCAGCGCCGCCTCATTGGCGTCCACACCGGCACGGTCCACTGCACGCGCGACGCGCATCGACAGCACCGTGGCCGCCTCCGACTCCAGCGCCAGGTCGGCCAGCACATTGGCCATCAGCGGGTGCTCCACCAGCAGCTTGCCGAACGTGCGCCGATGGCGTGCATGGTGCAGCGCCTGCGACAAGGCCATGCGCATCTCCGCCGCCGCGCCCAGCATGCAGTCCAGGCGGGTCATCATCACCATGCCGATGATGGTGGCCACGCCGCGCCCGTCCTCGCCCACGCGCCATGCCTGCGCACCGCAGAACTCGACCTCGCTGGACGCGTTGGCCCAGTCACCGAGCTTGTCCTTCAGCCGCATCAACCGGAACGCATTGCGGTCGCCATCGGCCAGCCGGCGCGGCATCAGCAGGCAGGTCAATCCCCCCGGCGCTTGTGCCAGCACCAGGAAGCCATCGCACATCGGTGCCGAAAAGAACCACTTGTGGCCAACCAACCGGTAACGCTCGCCATCGATCGGTTCGGCCCGCGTGCTGTTGGCACGCACATCCGAACCGCCCTGCTTCTCGGTCATGCCCATGCCGAGGGTAATGCCGGCCTTGTCCGTTGCCGGTACATCGCGCGGGTCGTAGACCGGCGCGGCGGCCTTGCGCGCCCACTCGGCCAGGTGCGGCTGCGACTGCAGCACCGCCACCGCTGCGTGGGTCATGGTCAGTGGGCAACTGGTGCCGGCCTCGGCCTGGTGGTGCAGGTAGCTCAGCGCCGCCCGCGCGACATGTGCGCCGGGCTGTGGCTCGTGCCAGGACAATCCAGCAACGCCGTGCGACTTCGCCGTACCCATCAGCTGGTGATAGGCCGGATGGAACTCCACCGTATCGATGCGGTGGCCCTGCGCATCGTGCGTGCGCAGGCGCGGGCGATCGCGGTTGGCATCGAAGCCGAGCCGGTACAGCTCATCACCGGCCAGCGCGCCGTACACCGCCAACCGCGGCGCGAAGCTGCCGGCGCCTTCGCGTTGCACCGCCTCCATCAACGCCACATCGTCGGTCCACAGCTGGCGGCCGGCAAACGGGGGTGGCTGGTTGAGCACCACATGGGTTTCGAAGGGCGCATTGCTGCTGAAGCTCGGTCCACTCATCCGGTCCATCCTGGCGGCAAGAAGTGTGCGTCCCGATTGTGCCGCATCGCCCGCCAAGCCCGCGTTCAGGCCGATTCTCACCCCGTGCACGAAGCGCGCGCCACAGTGATCGCATGGCAGGCAACGACGATCTGGTGGTACTGCGCCCGGAAGGGCTGTACTGCGCCGCGGGTGATTTCCATATCGATCCCTGGCGGCCGGTGCCGCGCGCGGTCATCACCCATGGCCATGGCGACCACGCCCGCCCGGGCATGGGCGAATACCACTGCAGCAAAGGCAGCCTGCCGATCCTGCGCTGGCGGCTCGGTGATGTGCCGGTGCAGGCGCATGCCGAAGGTGTGCCCTTCCAGCTCGGCCGGGTGCAGGTGTCGCTGCATCCGGCCGGCCATGTACTCGGTTCGTCGCAGGTGCGCATCGATGACGGCGAGCAGGTCTGGGTAGCCTCCGGCGATTACAAGCGCCAGCCTGATCCCACCTGCACGCCATTCGAAGTGGTGCGCTGCGATACCTTCATCACCGAGGCCACCTTTGCCTTGCCGATCTACCGCTGGCCGGACACCCCCGCAGTCGCCGCAGAGATCGTCGCCTGGCGCCGCGAATGCGAGCAGCGCGGCGAGGCCGCGATCCTGCTCTGCTATGCCCTGGGCAAGGCGCAGCGGGTGCTGGCTGAACTGCTGCCGCTGGATGATCGCCCGGTTTGGCTGCACGGCGCCATCGCCAATGGCGTGGCGGTCTACCGGCAGGCCGGCGTACCGATGCTGGAGACGCTCGCCGTGGCCGAACAGGGCCGCCAGCCGGACGCGGCGGGCCAGTTGATCCTCGCCCCGCCCTCGGCCGCGGGCACACCATGGATGCGCCGCTTCGGCCGCCACCAGCTGGGTTTCGCCTCGGGCTGGATGCAACTGCGCGGCAACCGTCGTCGCCGCAATGTCGATCGCGGTTTCGTCATTTCCGACCACGCCGATTGGCCCGCACTGCTGCAGACCATCGAACAGACCGGCGCGCAGCGGGTAATCGCCACCCATGGCAATACCGACGCATTGATTCCCTACCTGCGCGAGCGCGGCGTGGCTGCCGAAGCCTTCCGTACCGATTTCGGGAGCGAGGAATGAAGGCCTTCGCCGCGCTCTACCAGCGCCTGGACCGCAGCACCGCGACACTGGACAAGCGTGCGGCGCTGGTCGACTACTTCCGCCAGGCACGTGCGCATGATGCGGCGTGGGCGCTGTACCTGCTCAGCGGCGGCAAGGCAGGCGGCGCACGCCGCAAGATCGCCGCCAGTGGCGAACTGCGCGCCTGGATTGCCGAAGAATCGGCGCTGCCACCGTGGCTGGTCGAAGACAGCTATGCCCAGGTCGGAGACCTGGCCGAGACACTGACCCTGCTGCTGGATGATCCAGCGCAGCCTTCGCTCGACCGGCCATTGGCCGAATGGATCGAACAGCACCTGCTGGCCGTGGCCAACCAGCCCGAACCGGTACGCCGCGAGGCGGTGGTCTCCGGCTGGCAGCAGCTGTGCAGCCGCGAACGCCTGGTGTTCAACAAACTGCTGACCGGCGCCCTGCGCGTGGGTGTTTCGCAGCGTCTGGTGCAGCAGGCGCTGGCCGAATGGTCCGGCCTGGACATCGCGCGCATCGCCCAGCGCATGCTCGGCGACTGGGTGCCCTCACCCGGGCTGCTGGGCCAGCTGTTGTCGCCGGACGAGCTGCCACTGGACCGGCAACAGCCCTACCCGTTCTTCCTCGCCTCGCCACTGGAAGGCACTCCCGGCGATCGCCTCGGTCCCGTCGACGACTGGCTGCTGGAATGGAAATGGGATGGCATCCGCCTGCAACTGCTGCGCCGGCGTGGCGAAGTGGCACTGTGGTCACGCGGCGAGGAACGCCTGGACGGCCGCTTCCCCGAGATCGAACAGGCGGCGATGAGCCTCCCCGATGGCTGCGTGCTGGACGGCGAGCTGCTGGCCTGGGATGAGGCCATCGGCCTGCCGCGCGCCTTCACCGCGCTGCAGACCCGCATCCAACGGCGCAAGCCCGGTACGGCGACGTTGCGCAACACACCGGTACGGGTGCTGGCCTACGACCTGCTTGAACAGGAGGGCGCGGATCTGCGCGGACTGCCGTTGCAGCAACGGCGCATGCGCCTCGCCGAAGTCATCGGCGCACTGGGCGACACGCGTATCCAGCTCTCGCCCGAAGTTCCCGCCGATGACTGGTCGCAGGCTGCAGCACTGCGGGAAGCAGCACGCGAGCGTGGTGTCGAAGGATTGATGGTGAAGCGGCGCGCATCGGCTTACCAGTCCGGACGACGACGCGGCGACTGGTGGAAATGGAAAGTCGATCCACTCACCATCGATGCCGTGCTGTTGTACGCGCAGGCTGGACACGGGCGGCGCAGCACGCTGTACACCGACTACACCTTCGGGGTATGGGACGGCGACGCGCTGGTGCCGGTAGCCAAGGCCTATTCGGGTCTGGACGACAAGGAGATCCTGGCTCTCGATCGCTGGATCCGCGCCAACACGCGCGAGCGCTTCGGGCCTGTGCGCAGCGTGCGCGCCGAACAGGTATTCGAACTCGGGTTCGAAGCGGTCAACCGCAGCAGCCGGCACAAGTCCGGGATCGCCGTGCGTTTTCCGCGCATCCTGCGCTGGCGGCACGACAAACCGGCCAGTGAGGCCGACCAGCTGGCCAGCCTGCAGGCGCTGGCGCGATGACCCGCAGCCAGGCGCTGCGCCGGCTGGAAGACTGGTTCGCGACGCGAGGCTGGCGCTCACTGCCGTTCCAGCGCGCGATGTGGCGGCATTACCTCGCAGGAGAATCCGGCCTGCTGCACACACCCACCGGCAGCGGCAAGACGCTGGCGATGTTCGGCGGCCCCTTGCTGCAGGCGATGATCGATCCGCAGCCGGCTCCCCGCCGCGCCAGTGCGGTGCGTCCGCTGCAGGTGCTGTGGGTCACGCCTTTGCGCGCATTGGCCAGCGATACCGCCCGCGCACTGCAGACCGTGGTCGATGGGCTGGGACTGGGCTGGCGCGTCGGGCTGCGCAGTGGCGACGCCAGCAGCCGCGAACGCCGACAGGCACGCGAGGGTCGCGTCGATGTGCTGGTGACTACGCCGGAATCATTGGCGCTGCTGCTGAGCTATCCGGATACGCTGCCGCGCATGCGCCAGCTGCGCTGCGTGGTGGTGGACGAATGGCATGAACTGCTGGGCAACAAGCGCGGCGTGCTGCTGCAGTTGGACCTGGCGGTGCTGCGCGACGCCGCCCCCGCGCTGCAGCTGTGGGGGCTGTCGGCCACGCTGGGCAATCTTGCCCAGGCGCGCGACGTGCTGCTGCCCGACCGTCCGGACGCACTGATCGTGCAAGGCGTCCGCCCGCGCCCGATCACGGTACGCAGCCTGCTGCCCGAACCAGGCGAACGTTTTCCGTGGACCGGGCATCTTGGCCTTGCACAGCTGCCGCGTGTGCTGGACGCGCTGATGCAGGCGCGCAGCAGCCTGTTGTTCACCAACACCCGCGCGCAGGCCGAACTGTGGCACCAGGCGTTGGCCGCGGTCTGGCCGGAAGATCCACACACGTTGGCGCTGCACCACGGCTCGCTGGATCCGGTGCTGCGCCAGCAGGTCGAGGAAGGACTGCGCGCCGGCGCATTGCGCTGCGTGGTCGCCACGTCCAGCCTCGACCTTGGCGTGGATTTTCCAGAGGTCGAACAGGTGCTGCAGCTCGGCAGCCCGAAGGGCGTGGCACGCCTGCGCCAACGCGCAGGCCGCGCGCGCCATCGTCCCGGTGCCAGCGGCACCGTCCTGTGCATTCCCAGCCACGCGCTGGAACTGGCCGAGTACGCAGCCGTGCGCCGCGCGCTGCGTGAAGGCGTGGTCGAAGCACGGCGACCGCCGACGCTGTCGCTGGATGTACTGGCCCAGCATGCGGTCAGCCGCGCGCTCGCCGGCGGCTTCGACAGCGATGCGTTGCTGGCGCAGGTACGTCGCACCCATGCCTTCGCCGCGCTTGCTGATGATCAGTGGCATTCGGTGCTGACATTCATCGTGCAGGGCGGCCAGGCGTTGGCCCAGTACCCCGATTTCCACAAGGTCGTGCAGGACGCCGATGGCCACTACCGAATGCATGATCGCCGCCAGGCGCTGCGCCACCGGTTGTCAATCGGCACCATCAGCAGCGATGGCAGCGTTCGCGTGCAGTTCCTGCGCGGCGGGGGCCTGGGCGCGGTGGAGGAACAGTTCGCCAGCCGTCTGCGCCGCGGTGATCGTTTCCAGTTCGCGGGCCGCCTGCTTGAGCTGGTGCAGCTGCGCGACATGACCGCCTTCGTGCGGCTGGCGCGCGGAGCTGGCGACGGCGTTGTGCCGCGCTGGCAGGGTGGCCAACTGCCGTTGTCGATGGCGCTCGGGCACGAACTGGAAGCGGTCCTGTCAGGAGCCGACGCAAGTGCCGAATCACGCTGGCTGGCACCGCTGCTGGCACTGCAGGAGCAACTGTCCGCACTTCCGGGGCAGGACCGCCTGCTGGTGGAGGAGGTGCGGCGCCGCGAGGGCCAGTTCCTGTTCGTGTTTCCGTTTGCCGGCCGTCACGTTCACGAGGCACTGGCCGCACTGCTGGCACTGCGCATCACGCGCCGGCAGCGCAACAGCATCGGCTATGCGGTGAACGACCACGGCCTGGTGCTGGCACCGGCACAGGCGGTCGATCTGGACGCGCAGCAGTGGCTGGCCCTGTTCACCACCGATCAACTGCTCGATGACCTGCGTGCAGCGGTGAACCTCGGTGAGCTGGCGCGTCGGCAGTTCCGCGGCATCGCGCGCGTGGCCGGCCTGCTGGTGCCGAGCCTGCCAGGCGGCATGCCGCGTTCGCTGCGCCAGCTGCAGGCCTCGGCGGGCCTGCTGTACGACGTGCTGCGCGAGCACGATCCCGACCATCTGCTGCTGGCATTGGCCGAACACGAAGTGTTGCACGACAGCCTGGACCTTCCCGGACTGCAGCAGGTACTGGCGAAGATCGGCACGAAGTCCCTTTCGGTGCAGCGCCCTTCATCACTCACGCCTTTGGGGTTCCCGCTGTGGGCCGAGCGGCTGCGCGGGCAGTTCAGCAACGAAGACTGGCGGACCCGCGTGCAGCGCGCCGCACACCAGCTGGAACGCCGCCATGGCCGATGAACTTCCGCTGCTGCTGGCCGGCGAGCCGATGATTGTTGCCGGCACGCGCGCACTGTACTGGCCAGCGCGGCAGGCGCTGCTGATCGCCGACCTGCACCTGGGCAAGGCTGATGTGTTCCGCCGCGCGGGAATCGCGCTGCCGAGTGGCGGCACTTCGGAAGACCTGCAACGACTGCAGGTGTTGCTGGACGAGCATGCCTGTCGCGAACTGTGGATTCTCGGCGACATCCTGCATGGGCCAGCGCATCGCGCAGCGTGGTACCAGCAGTGGCTGGGCTGGCGCGAACGGAATGCCGGGCTGGAGGTGCATGTGCTGCGCGGCAATCACGACCGTCAGCTGCCGCATGCCCAACTGCAGGTGCAGATCCACGAGGAAGCGCGACTGCCGCCATTCCTGCTCCGCCATGAACCAACACCGGATGCGGCGTTGCACGTGATCGCGGGGCATCTGCATCCGCAGGTTGCATTACCTTCGCTGCGCCGGCGCTTTCCCGCCTTCTGGCTGCGCGAGCGGATCACGGTCCTGCCCGCGTTCTCCGCGTTCACCGCTGGCATCGTTCCTGCACCGGCACGCGGCGAGCGCATGCTGGCCTGCGTGGAAGGCAGCCTGGTGCAACTGCCAGCGCCGTGACTCAGGCCGGGCGGATGTCCAGCTCCGGCATCACGCGGAAATCCGGCGTGTCATCGTCACGCCGCCGCGGCAGTGCCCGGATCGCCGCAAGCATCTCCTGCGCACAGGCGCGGATACGCGCGTGATGCTCCTGCGATGCGTGGCTGATCAGGCTGCCGACATGGAACTCGAACACGTCCTCCAGTACGTCGGGCTGGTCCTCGTGCAGCATCTGCAGCAGACCGCGCAGCTTGCAGATTTCCGATTCCAGCTCTTCGACCGCGAACAACATGGCGTCCTCCTCTTCAACATCGGGCGGCACATCCGGGCCGCAACAGGCTGCAACGGCAGGACCGCCCGGGCCACGCGCGATGTTGATCACGGAAAGGAAAACGGGCGACGCGACGTTTGCGTGCTCCCTTCTTGTCGCATATCCGCGGTGAGGCAACCGTTAATTCACGTGACGACGCGGCTTCACGCGAGTGCTTTTGCCGTGCTGATGCGGTGTGGCTCGGCAACATCGGCCAGTGCATCGATGAAGGCGGGATCGAGTGCCAGCGAACCGAACCAGCCGTGCTGGGTGCCGCTGAGCACACGCAGCATGCGCCCACGGCCACCGGGCAGGCGCCCCATCGGTCCCAGCAGCACGTCGCGTGCCTTCGCCCACACATCACGATCGGATTGGAACAGCGGCGTCAGCCAGCGGCTCCAGCGCTGGTATACGGCCACGTGCGCACGCCGCTGCGCCTGGTAGGCCTGCAGCGCGATCGCACCGCCGCCGTGCGCGCGCAGCGCATCACGCAGCGCCCACGCATCCAGCAGCGCCATGTTCACGCCCTGCCCCAGTTGCGGGCTCATCGCATGCGCGGCGTCACCGGCCAGCACCATCCGGCCGTGATGCCAGCGCGTCATCACTGCATCGCGATAGACCGCGCGCGCCAGCTGTCCGGCGCCCTGCAGATGCGCGAAGCGCGCACTGGCCTGCGGCCACAGCGTGTGCAGTTCATCTAGCCAGGGGGCCATGCCATCGGCCTGCCAGCGTTCGAAGTCGGCGCGTGGCAGGCTCCAGAAAAAGCTCAGCCGCGGCGTGTCGTCGCCCGGGCGGGTACCCACCGGCAGCAGCCCGATCATCTTGCGCGCAGCCACATAGCGCTGGCGCAGCTCCTGTAGATGCGGCCAATCTTCGGCCGGCAACAGGCACCACAGCGCGCCCCACGGATACACACGATCCAGCCCGGCGCCCCCCTCGATGGTGCCGCGCAGCGAAGACGCTGCGCCATCGGCAGCGATGACCAGATCGAACGGGCCGTGCTGACGCCCTTCGCTGTCGCGCAGGCGGCCGTGCTCGGCATCCACCTCGACGATGGTCGTTCCGGCATGCAACTGGCCCGCGCCGGCGCGGGCTTCATCCAGCAGCGAGAACAATGCCCCGCGCTGCATCCCCAGGCCATGCAGGCGCGCGTCCAGGCCGTCGTAGCGCATGTCCATCACCGCACGCTCGCACGGCGTATCGCCATACAGGCGATGTACCGGTGCGGCATGCGCACGCACGGCCTCGAGCAGGCCCATCTGCCACAGCACCTGCAGGCCGCTGGGCTGCAGCAGGAAGCCGGCCCCGACCGGCCCGGGCGTGGGCACACGCTCGAAGATCTCCACCTCGTGGCCGTCACGGGTGAGCAGGATGGCCAATGCCTGGCCAGCGGTGCCGTAACCAATCACGGCGATGCGCAGTCGTTCCGTCATTCCCGCATTGTGCCCGAGCCGGGCCGATGGCGAACGGATCGCAGGCGGCAATGCAAAAAAAACCCCGCCGAAGCGGGGTTTTCAACGCACTGTCGAGTGGATCACTCGGCCGGCGTGATGTTCGAAGCCTGGGCACCCTTCGGGCCCTGGGTCACGTCATAGGTGACACGCTGGCCTTCCTGCAGGCTGCGAAAGCCCTTGGAGTTGATGGCGGAGAAGTGCGCGAACACGTCGGCGCTGCCATCCTCCGGCGAGATGAAGCCAAATCCCTTGGCGTCGTTGAACCACTTGACGGTACCGTTCGGCATGGTGATGCGAGACCTTATGCAATGAATGGGTGGTGTACGCTGAACCCGCGCACAAGCTGAGTATGCAAAGCTTGCTCAGCGAAGACAATCACCCCCGTGCCAATTCGCCCACCAGTTCCGGAAGTCCGTTGCTGGCCGCCTGCACGTTGGCCAGCACTTCGGCCATCGTGATCTCCTCGCCGTCCCCACAGCCGGCAGCCCAGTTGGCGATGATCGCCAGGCAGGCGTAATCAAGCCCCAGCTCCCGTGCCAGCGCGGCTTCCGGCATACCGGTCATGCCCACCAGGTCGCAGCCATCGCGGCGCATGCGGGCGATTTCGGCGATGGTTTCCAGGCGCGGGCCCTGCGTCGCGCCGTAGCAGCCACCGTCATGGACCGTGACACCGGTCACTTTGGCCGCCGCCAGGATCTTGCTGCGCAGCATCGGAGTGTACGGATGGCCGAAATCGACGTGGAGCACGTCGCTGCCCTCTTCTTCACAGAGGGTGCTGATGCGGCCCCAGGTGTAGTCGATGATCTGGTCCGGGCAAGCCAGCACGCGCGGACCGAAGTCGTCGCCGATGCCACCCACCGTGTTCAACGCAAGCACCCGCTGCGCACCGATCTGCTGCAATGCGGCCAGGTTGGCGCGATAGTTGATCTTGTGCGGCGGCAGCGAATGGCCCTCGCCATGCCGTGCCAGGAACGCTACGCGATGGCCGAGCAGCGTGCCCACGCGTACCGGGCCGGAGGGACGACCGAAACGCGTGTCGACCTCATGGGTCTGCACGTCGTCGAGCTTGGCCAGGTTGTAGACACCGGTACCGCCGATCACGGCCAGGGCGATCTGTTGCATTCGAAGCACTCCATGAAAAGACGAACGCCGGCACCCGAGGATGCCGGCGGTGGAAGAAGACACGCCGTGGGCGGCTGCGCCGTTATTCCTTCATCGCGTAGATGGCCGGCACGCAGCGCAGGGTTTCGTTGACGTCCATGCCGAAGCCGAACACGTAGCGGTCCGGCAGTTCGATACCGGCGTAGTCGGCAACCACGTCCGGCAGCGCGCGGTCATGCTGCTTCACGGTCATCGCGGCGATGCGCACGTCGGTCGCGCCCTGCTCCAGGCACCAGGTACGCACGCCCTGCAGGGTGTAGCCTTCGTCGAGGATGTCGTCGACCAGCAACACGCGGCGGCCGAACAGCGAGGTGGCCGGCTTGTGCTTCCAGACCAGGTCGCCGCCAGTGGTTTCACCTCGGTAGCGGGTCGCGTGCAGGTAATCAAACTGCACGTCCTGGCCGCGCGCGCCCAGTTCCAGCGCCAGCTGGCCGGCAAACGGCAGCGCGCCGTGCATGATGGACAGGAACAGCGGCACCTCGCCCTTGTAATCGCGCGCGATGGCGTCGGCGATACCAGCGATGGCCTTGTCGATGGTGGGGCGGTCGACCAGCAGGTCAGCCTGGGCCAGGGCCTGGGAAATGGTGAGGTTGGGCATCAGACGGTTCTTCCAAGGGTTTCAAGCAAATGGGATTGGGTGTCACCATGGCGGGCATCGGCCAACAGGCCGTCCCAACCAAGCGCGCCGCGACCGAGCAGGCCCAGCAGCGCAGCAGTATTCAGGGAGCGTCCCTGCACCGCATGCAGGGCTTCATCGACCAGTTCCGGATGGCAGACCAGCACCACGTCGCAGCCGGCATCCAGGTGCGCATGCACGCGTGCCGGCACACCACCGGCACTGTGCGAAGCGGCCATGCCGATGTCGTCGGAGAACACTACGCCGCGGAAGCCGAGCTCGCCACGCAGGACGTCCTGGATCCAACGCGGCGAGTAGCCAGCGGGTTCCGGTGCCACCTGCGGATAGATCACGTGCGCCATCATCACCGCGTCAGCGCCTGCGGCGATGCCGGCCTGGAACGGCACCAGGTCCTGCGCGCGCAGCTCGTCCAGCGCGCGCGGATCGATCGCGGTATCGACGTGGGTATCTTCCAGCACGGTGCCGTGGCCGGGGAAATGCTTGAGCGTGGCGGCCATGCCGACCGCGTGCATGCCACGCACGTACGCTGCGGTGAACGCCGCCACCACGTGCGGGTCTTCACTGAAGGCACGGTTGCCGATGGCGCGGTTGCCACGACCAAGGTCGACCACCGGCGCAAAGCTGAGGTCCAGGCCGCTGGCACGCACTTCGCTGGCCATCAGCCAGGCATGCTGTTCGGCCAGGGCCAGCGCCTGCTGCGGATCGGTGGCGTACAGCGCACCGATGTCCTGCAGCGGCGGCAGCTCGCTGTAGCCTTCGCGGAAACGCTGCACACGGCCGCCTTCCTGGTCCACGCAGATCAGCTGCGGGCGCGGGGCGGCGGCACGGATCGCCGCGCTCAGATCGGTCACCTGCTGGCGCGAGGCGAAGTTGCGCTTGAACAGCACCACCCCGGCCACGGCATCGTGCTGCAGCCAGTCACGCTCCTGGGCAGTCAGTTCGGTGCCGGCAACGCCGATCAGCAGCATGGTCAATCTCCACAACGCGCGCCAGCATGGCGCAGTGCCGCATTGTCGCAGAACCGGCCGACAGGCGCAGTGGTCAGAAAAGGGGACGGAGGGGATTAAGTCGCAATCGGCCCCTACGGGCTGGATACGTCTTAATTCCCTCCGTCCCCTTTTGGAGTGCGCTCAGACCTTGCAGCCGTCCGGGCCGCAGGCCTCGTCTCCGTCAGCCGAAGCTGCCGGAGCGCCCTGTTCGGCAGCGATCTGGCGCAGCGCGTTGGCGAAGGCCTCCGGCGGCTGTGCCCCGGAAATGGCCCACTTTCCATCGATGACGAAGGTCGGCACCGAGGAAATGCCCAGCGCATGGGCCTGCGCCAGCTTGGCTTCGACCTCGGCCAGGCCGCAGTCGGAGGCCAGCATCTGCGCGATTTCACCAGCGTCGAGGCCGCCAGCCACGCCGGCCTTGATCAGCACCGGAGGGTCCGCCAGGTTCTGGCCATGCTCGAAGTGGGCGCGGAACAGCGCTTCGCCGACCGCATCCTGCACGCCGTGCTGGCCGGCCAGCCACAGCACCCGGTGCGCCGGCAGCGTGGTCACCCGCATCTGGCCCTGGCCGAAATCCATCGGCAGGCCTTCTGCACGCGCAGTGGTCTGGGTCTGGCCGAGGATCTGCTCGGTGCGCTCGACGCCACCGAACTTGCGCACGTAGGCCTCGCGCAGCGGGACCGGGGTGGCGTCCGCGTCCGGGTCCAGCTGGAACGGCTGCCAATGGATGTCGAGTTCAGGCGCGTTCGCGCCCAGCAACTGCACACCCTGCTGGAAACGATGCTTGCCAATCCAGCACCACGGGCAGACCACGTCGGAGTAGATGTCGATTCTCATCCTTTCCACATGGGGGCCGACACCCTCGATAAAAGGGGACGGAGGGGATTAAGTCGCTTTCCGCACAGATGGGGTAAAGGCGGCTTAATCCCCTCCGTCCCCTTTTCAGGGTTCACCACTGTGAATAGGGGTGGTTGGCGAGCGCGACGTTGTAGTAGCGGGCGTCGTCGGTGACTTCGTTACCAACCCAGTCCGGCAGGTCGATAGCCTGGTCAGCGCTGTCCAGCTCAACCTCAGCCACCACCAGGCCGGCGTTGTCGCCGAGGAACTCGTCCACTTCCCAGGTCAGGCCGGCGTATTCGACCAGATGGCGGCGCTTGTCGATCAGGCCACCCACGCACAGCGCCAGCAGTGCGCGGGCATCGTCCACCGGGATCGGATAGTCGAACTCCTGGCGGGTGTGGCCGATGGTGCGCGACTTCAGGTTCAGCGCGGCATGGTCGCCTTCGATGCGCACGCGCACCGAGGCGTTCTGTGTGCCGCGATCGAGCGCGCCCAGGTCGTTGATGTACCCCTGCGCCATCGGGATGACCCGGTGCGCGGCGGCGCGCCAGCCGTCGCTGCTGACGAGGAATTTGCGTTCGATTTCGATGCCCATCGCGCCATTATGCGCGATGGGCATGACAGCCGTTCAGCGCTTCTCGAACACCGCGATGCTTTCCACGTGCGCGGTATGCGGGAACATGTCCATGGCGCCGGCGCTGACCAGGGTGAAGCCCTGCTCGTTGACCAGGTAGCCGGCATCGCGTGCCAGCGAGCCCGGGTGGCAGCTGACATAGACGATGCGCTTGAACTGCTTCAACGGCAGCTGCTGCAGCACTTCGATCGCACCCGAACGCGGCGGATCCAGCAGCAGCTTGTCGAAGCCCTGGCGCATCCACGACGTGCTGCGCTGGTCCTGGGTCAGATCAGCGCTGAAGAACTGGGCATTGGCCAGGCCGTTGCGTTCGGCATTCTCACGGGCGCGGGCGACAAGGCCGGCATCGCCTTCGACACCCACCACTTCGCGCACGCGGCGGGCCAGCGGCAGGGTGAAATTGCCCAGGCCGCAGAACAGGTCCAGCACGCGCTCATCCTCGCCGGGCTCCAGCAGGTCGAGGGCATGGGCGATCATCTTCTCGTTGAGCTTGGCGTTGACCTGGATGAAGTCCAGCGGACGGAACGCCAGCTCCACGTCCCACGGCGCCAGCCGGAACGACAGCGGCACGCCCTGCCCGTCCAGCGGCTGCACGGTATCCACGCCACCGGACTGCAGGTAGATCACGAAGCCATGCTGCTGGCCAAAGGCGGCCCAGGCAGCACGGTCGGCATCGCTCAAGGGCTGCAGGTGGCGCACGGTCAGCACCACGGCCTGGTCACCGGCGATGAATTCGATCTGCGGGATGTCGCGCTTGCCATCGAGCGACTCGATGAAGGTCGACAATGCCTCGACCTTGGTACCGATTTCCGGGATCACGGTCAGGCACTGGCTGAGATCGGCAACGAAGCGCGGATCCCGTTCACGGAAGCCGACCAGGGTCTTGTCCTTCTTCTCGACCCGGCGCACCGAGAAGCGGCCCTTGCGGCGGTAGCCCCAGCTCTCGCCGACCAGCGGCGCCAGCACGGTGCCCGGCTTCACATGGCCGATCCGCTCCAGGTTGTCCATCAGCACGCGCTGCTTGGCGACGATCTGCTGGTCTTCGTCCAGGTGCTGCAGCACGCAGCCAGCGCAGGTGCCGAAGTGCGGACACTTCGGGGTGACGCGCTGCGGCGAGGCCTTCAGCACTTCCACCGTACGCGCTTCGTCGAAATGGCGGCTGCGGGCGGTCTGTTCAGCCATGACCACCTCACCCGGCAGGGCGCCGCTGACGAAGGTGACCTTGCCACCCTCGCCTTCACGGCGGGCGACGCCGCGACCATCATGGCTGAGGTCGAGGATTTCGGTCTGGAACGGGGTACGGTCGATGCGGGAACGGGATCGGGCCACGTGGCGACAGGCTGCGGGCAAAAATGGGCGCGTATTGTCGCAGATCCTGACCGGCAGGGTCCGGACCCGCTTGCGCCCGCCGCCGCCGTGCTTGATGATTACAGCAGCTGACATGGAGGCAGCCCTGATGCAGATGACCCCGCGGGCCAGCCGGCCCCGCTTCCTGCTTGTCGAGGACGACATCATCAGCCGCGGTTTTTTCAAAGCGGCGTTGGAAACGTTACCGGCGGACGTGGACACCGCAGACTCGTTGGCCAGTGCCCTGGCCAGCGCCGAGCCCGGCGCGCATGATCTGTGGCTGATCGACGTCAACCTGCCTGACGGCAACGGTGCGCAGCTGTTGCGCGAACTGCGCCGTTCACACCCCGATACGCCGGCGTTGGCGCATACCGCCGACGGTGATACCTCCATTCATGCCCGCCTGCGCGAGGCCGGGTTCAGCGACACCCTGGTCAAGCCACTGGGCCGCGACCAGTTGCTGAAGGCCGTGCGGCGCGCCCTGGTCAACAGCCCCGCCGGGATCGTCATGGCACAGGTGCCGGCGGCGGTCGAGCTGCAGGTCCAGGACTGGGATGAGACGGCGGCGCTGGCCGCGCTCAATGGCCAGCGCAACCATTTGATCGCCCTGCGCGAGTTGTTCCTGGCCGAATTGCCGGGCGTGCGCGATGCGGTCGAGCAGGCGGTGGACCAGCACGACGAGCGCCAGCTGCGCAGCCAATTGCACCGGTTGCAGGCAAGCTGCGGCTTCGTGGGCGCGGCACGCCTGGCCCGTGCGGTGCGCCAGTTGCATCATGCGCCGGAGTCCGGGCAGGCCCAGGCGGGGTTCCGCGACGCGGTAGCTGCCCTGCTGCATTGAGGGTCGCTCGGCAGGGCTGCGCCCTGCACCTGCCGAAGCTTCAAGCCAGGGCAACGTCAAAGGCCAGAGCCAGAGCGGCTCTGGCTTTCTGCTTGTTGGGCGGGGCGGTGTGGGTTGGCAGGACACGCCGTAAACCCGTCCATGGGGGCTCGATGGCGCCATCCATGGCGCCAACGGTCCTGCCAACCCACACCGCCCCACCCCCGACAAATTTCCGGTGACGGCTGGTAGATCCACACCGTGCGTGGATGAATTTCTGTCAGATATCGAAATTCAAACTGGGGTCAGATCCGTTTTCCTTCGGAAAACGGATCTGACCCCATGCCATTCCGACAGATCGCGGGA
Organism: Stenotrophomonas sp. GW821-FHT09E08; assembly: GCF_059416125.1. Lineage (NCBI taxonomy): Bacteria > Pseudomonadati > Pseudomonadota > Gammaproteobacteria > Lysobacterales > Lysobacteraceae > Stenotrophomonas > Stenotrophomonas sp. GW821-FHT09E08. Next base: position 11,377 of record NZ_JBWKOO010000013.1, on the reverse strand, counting down.
ATCTGTCGAAGGCGGAGTGGGTCCGGTTGCGGGAGTGTCCGCGGCATGGATGCCGCGGCCAAGCCCCCATGGACGGGTTCACGGCGTCTCCCGCAACCGGACCCACCCCGCCATCCCACGGAATGCACGCTGTTGCTGTTGCTCTGGCTCGTGCCTTGGCCTTGGCCTCGGCAGGTGCAGGGCTGCAAGCCCTGCCAAACACCCCTCAACGCCTGGGAGCGAGCTGCTCTAGCATTTCCCAGGACTTCAGTCCCCGCGGCCCGAGGTGATGGGCCAGCACCCGCCGCATCGGCAGGCGCAGGCTCGCCAGGTCGGCGGCATCAGGCTCTTCATCGGCGGCCAGCGCCAGCAGCGCCGAGCCGGTCGCGGCTGCGCGGCGTTCGCCACCGCGCTCGCTCAGCAGGCGCTGCGCGCCTTCCTGTGGGTCCAGTTCGTAGCGCGCGGCCGGGTCGATCGGCTGACCGTCGCTGGCACTGTCCAGCTCAAAACCCAGGCCCAGTGCGGTCAGCAGCTCGCGTTCGAACCGGCGCAGAGTCCAGGCCAGGCCCGCCCCCACTCCCAGTCGCGCACGCGCTTCGCCGTAGGCCAGGTACAGTTCCGGCAGCGGGTCCTGGCGCGGGGCCAGGCGCAGGGTCAGCTCACTCAGGTAGAAGCCGGCCAGCATCGCCTGGCCAACCAGACGCGGTGCCGCGTCCAGCGCCTCGGCGCCACGCAGCTGGGCCAACTCACCGCGCTGCAATGCGCTGAAGCGGATCCACTGCAGTGGTTGCAGGGCGGCGCGCAGCACCTGGCCCTTGGCAGTGGACACACCGCGCGCGAGCAGGCCGATGCGGCCATGCTGCGCGCTCAATACCTCGACCAGCAGGCTGGTCTCACGGTAGGCCCGTGCATGCAGCACGAAGCCGGTATCGTCCTCGATCAGCATCGAAGCGACCGTTCCGGGTTACTCGTAACCGAAGGCCTTCAGTGCGGCCTCGTCGTCGGACCAGCCTTCACGCACGCGTACCCAGGTTTCCAGGAACACCTTGGCCCCGAACAGACGCTCCATCTGCAGGCGGGACTTGGCCCCGATCTCCTTCAGGCGGGTACCACCCTTGCCAATCACGATGGCCTTCTGGCCCTCGCGCTCGACCCAGATCACCGCACCGATGCGCAGCAGGTTGCCATCTTCGGTGAAGCGTTCGATTTCCACGGTGGTGGCATACGGCAGCTCTTCGCCCAACTGGCGCATCAACTGTTCACGCACCAGCTCACCGGCCAGGAAGCGCTGGCTGCGGTCGGTGATCTCGTCTTCGCCGAACATCGGCGGCGCTTCCGGCAGCAGTGCCAGCACGTCGCGCACCAGGGCTTCCAGGCCGTTGCGCTTCTGCGCCGAGATCGGATGCACGGACGAGAAATCGCGGCCGGCCGTGACTTCCTGCAGGAACGGCAGCAGCGCCCCCTTGTCCTTCAGCCGGTCGATCTTGTTGACCACCAGCACCACCGGGATGCCGGCGTCGCGCAGCACATTGAAGGCCAGACTGTCTTCTTCGTCCCAACGACCCGCTTCGATCACCAGCAGGCCGGCGTCGACGCCTTCCAGCGAGCCGCGCGCGGCGCGGTTCATCACCCGGTTCATCGCCCGCTTCTGCACCTTGTGCAGGCCGGGGGTGTCGACCAGCACCAGCTGGCCTTCCGGATAGGTGGCGATGCCCAGCAGGCGATGGCGCGTGGTCTGCGGACGGTTGGAGACGATGCTGACCTTGGCGCCGACCAGGGCATTGGTCAGGGTCGACTTGCCCACGTTCGGGCGGCCGATGACGGCCAGGCTGCCGCAATGATGGGGAGTTTGTTCGCTCACTTGGAATCCAGTTGTTCTAGGACGGCCGCAGCCGCCTGTTGTTCGGCAAGCCGCCGCGAGGCGCCTTCGCCCTCGGTGCTGGCGGCCGGGTCGGCTACGATGCAGCGTACCCGGAAGTGTTTGGCATGGTCGTCACCGGATTCTGACACCAGTTCATACTGCGGCAACGCCTTCTGTCGGGCCTGCAGCCATTCCTGCAGGCGGGTCTTGGGGTCCTTCTCGGGCCGGCCGGAGGCCGGCAATGCCTCGATCGAAGCGCTGAACCAGGGCAGTACCACTGCCCGGCAGGCCTCGAAGCCAGCATCCAGGTAGATCGCGGCCACCACGGCTTCCACCGCGTCGGCCAGGATCGAGTCGCGACGATGACCGCCGGACTTCATTTCGCCCGGCCCCAGGGTCAGCCGTTCGCCCAGTTCCAGGGTGCGCCCGATCACCGCCAGCGCGCCTTCACGCACCAGCTCGGCACGGGCACGGGTCATCGCGCCTTCGTCAGCCTTGGGCCAGCGCTGGTACAACGCCTCGGCCGCCATCATGTTGACGATGCTGTCGCCGAGGAACTCCAGGCGCTCGTTGTGCGGCGCACCGGCACTGCGATGCGTCAGCGCCTGCTTGAGCAGGGCCGGATCGCTGAAGGCATGACCGATCAGGTCGCCACGTTGGATGAATTTACTGGGCACCGCTTCGTGTCAGGTCCTGGGAAGAATCGAATTTGCCAACCACATCGAGGTTGCCGACCAGCGGCCGGCGCACTTCGTAGTTGACCTTGAGGGTCCAGCCATTGTCGCGACGATCAAACTTGACGTTGGCCGGCTTCACGTTGTCCGAGTAGTTGATGTACAGGCGCTTGAAGAACAGGTCCTGGATCCGCGACGGCTCCATGCTGCCCACGCCCGGCTCGTTGGCCAGACTCTTCATCGCCGAGCGCACCGCGTAGTACTCCTGGTACATCGGGAACAGTTTCATGCCGATGTAGAGGAAGAAACCGACCACGATCAGGACCGCCAGGAACGAGGTCAGGGTCATGCCACGCTGCGTGTTCATCGTCTTCATTGCGTTCTCCCCAGATACGCGTTGGATGTGAAAATACTCAGTTGATGCCCGATCAGTTGATGCTCGAACCGATCCGCGACGGCTCGAAGCCATCCTTGCAGAACCAGCCCTGGCAGTTGAGCCAGATCAGGAATGCCTTGCCGCGCAGGTTCTCTTCCGGCAGCAGGCCCCAGAAACGACCATCGTCGCTGTTGTCGCGGTTGTCGCCCATCACCAGGTACTTGCCGGCAGGCACGGTCCACTGGCCCTGGCCGCGCGGATAGTCGGTCTCCAGCACGGTATGGGTACGGCCCGGGAGGTGCTCGACCAGCAGGTTGGCACCTTCGCCCTGGCCCTTGTGGCCGGCGTAGATACCCTTGTTGTCGTACTTCAGCGGCTCGCCGTTGAGGATCACGCCGTCGCCTTCGAAGACCACGGTGTCGCCCGGCACGCCGATCACGCGCTTGATGAAGTTCTCGCCCTTGGCCGGATCCTGGTCGCTGTGGCCCGGGAAGTGGAACACCACCACGTCACCGCGCGACGGTTCACCGACCGGCACGAACTTGGTGTTGCTGATCGGCAGGCGCAGGCCATAGGAGAACTTGTTGACCAGGATGAAGTCGCCGATCAGCAGGTTCGGCATCATCGAGCTGGACGGAATCTTGTACGGCTCGGCGATGAAGCTGCGCACGATCAGCACGATCGCCAGCACCGGGAAGAACGCGCGCGAGTAGTCCACCAGCACCGGCTCGGAATCGAGCAGGCCCGCGCGCTGGGCGCGGCGCTTGGCGAGATACAGCTTGTCCGCGAGCAGGATCAGGCCCGAGGACAGGGTCAGCACGACCAGGAGGATCTCAAACAGTTTCATTCAGGGTCCTTTGCAACGTCACCAGACGACCGGCCCCGCAGGGCCGGTGCGGGCTTACTTGTTGTCCATCTGCAGCACGGCCAGGAACGCTTCCTGCGGGATCTCCACACGGCCGACCTGCTTCATGCGCTTCTTGCCTTCCTTCTGCTTTTCCAGAAGCTTCTTCTTGCGCGAAACGTCGCCACCATAGCACTTGGCCAGCACGTTCTTGCGCATGGCCTTGACCGTGGTACGGGCGATGATCTGCGAGCCGACGGCAGCCTGGATGGCCACGTCGAACTGCTGGCGCGGGATCAGGTCCTTCATCTTCTCGCACAGCTCGCGGCCGCGGCGGTCGGCGTGACTGCGGTGCACGATCAGCGACAGCGCATCGACCTTGTCACCGTTGATCAGCACGTCCACGCGCACGAACGGGCCGGCATCGAAGCGCACGAAGTGATAGTCCAGCGACGCATAGCCGCGGCTGACCGACTTCAGCTTGTCGAAGAAGTCCAGCACCACTTCGGCCATCGGCAGCTCATAGCTGATCTGCACCTGGCTGCCCAGGTAGTTGATGCCGATCTGGCTGCCACGCTTTTCTTCGCACAGCTTGATGATGTTGCCGATGTACTCCTCGGGGGTGAGCACGTTGGCGCGGATGATCGGCTCGCGGATCTCCTCGACATGGTTCACCGGCGGCAGCTTGGCCGGGTTGTCCATGTTGATGATGGTGCCGTCGGTCTTCAGTACCTCGTACACCACCGTCGGCGCGGTGCTGATCAGGTCCAGGTTGTACTCGCGCTCCAGGCGCTCCTGCACGATCTCCATGTGCAGCATGCCGAGGAAGCCGCAACGGAAACCGAAGCCCATTGCTTCGGAGCTTTCCGGCTCGAAGCGCAGCGCAGCATCGTTCAGGCGCAGCTTGTCCAGCGCTTCGCGCAGGTCCGGGTAGTCTTCGGCATCGACCGGGAACAGGCCGGCGAACACGCGCGGCTGCATTTCCTGGAAACCCGGCAGCGGCTTCGGCGCCGGGTCGGCGGCCAGGGTCAGGGTGTCACCGACCGGCGCACCATGCACGTCCTTGATGCTGGCGGTGACCCAACCCACTTCACCGGCGCGCAGCGCCGGCAGCACCTTGCGCTTCGGGGTGAACACACCGACGTTGTCGACCTGGTGGTTGCGGCCGGTGGACATCACCTGCAGCTTGTCACCGGCCTTGATCTCACCCTGCATCACGCGCACCAGCGAGACCACGCCCAGGTAATTGTCGAACCAGGAGTCGATGATCAGCGCCTGCAGCTTGTCAGTGTCACGCGGCTTCGGCGGCGGGATGCGGTGCACGATGGCTTCCAGCACGTCCTGCACGTTCAGGCCGGTCTTGGCGCTGACCGGCACGGCGTCGGCGGCATCGATGCCGATCACGGCCTCGATCTCGGCCTTGGCGCGCTCGATGTCGGCGGTGGGCAGGTCGATCTTGTTGATCACCGGCACCACTTCCAGGCCCTGCTCGACGGCGGTGTAGCAGTTGGCCACCGATTGCGCTTCCACGCCCTGGGCGGCGTCGACCACCAGCAGCGCGCCTTCGCAGGCGGCCAGCGAGCGGCTGACTTCATAGGAGAAGTCGACGTGGCCCGGGGTGTCGATGAAATTCAGGTGGTAGGTCTGCCCATCCTTGGCCAGGTATGGCAGCGACACCGACTGTGCCTTGATGGTGATGCCACGCTCGCGCTCGATCGGGTTGGAGTCGAGCACCTGCGCTTCCATCTCGCGGGCCTGGAGGCCGCCGCAGAGCTGGATGATGCGGTCGGCCAGCGTGGACTTGCCGTGGTCGACGTGGGCGATGATGGAGAAGTTGCGGATGTTCCGCATCGAATCAGAAGACATAGGTGGCGGCGGCGCGCGGCGTCGTCAGGGTAACGGTCGATTATCGCACGCCCGGGGCCCGGTCGCGAAAACGGCCTCATCGGGCCGGGTCCGGAATGCCCGAAGCCCCGCCAGGGCGGGGCTTCGGGGGAGTCGCAATGGCCGCCAGGGCGGCCCCGGCAGGCCTTACTGGCCGGCCTTGACCGCCACGAAAGCACTGTTGCCGTTGCCGGTACGTACCAGCAGCATCACCACATCGTCCTTCTTGTAGCTGGACAGCGCGCGGTTCAGGGCATCCACGCTGCCGACCGTGGTGCGGCCGACCTGCAGGATCACCATGCCCGGCGACAGGCCCGCATCACGTGCCGCCTGGCCCTTGACCCCGGTGATGCGCACACCTTCGTTGCCGTCCAGGCCGAACTGCTTGCGCTGCGGCGCGGTCAGATCACTGACATCCAGGCCAAGCAGTGCATTGGCACCCGCCTGCGGGGCCGCATCGGGCTTCGGTCCTGCGGCCGTGCGGGCATTGCCCTGGCCGTCTTCGCTCAGCGCGGTCAGCGTGGCGCTCAGGTCACGCGGCTTGCCGTCGCGGATCACGCCCAGCGTGACCCGGCTGCCCGGCGCCATCGCACCGATCAGCGGCGGCAGGTCCGACCAGCTGTTGACCGGGCTGCCATTGACCGAGCGCACCACGTCGCCGATCTGCACGCCGGCCTTTTCCGCGGCACTGCCGGCCACGATCTGGTTGACCAGCGCGCCGCGGCTGTCCGGCAGGCCCAGGCCCTGCGCCTTCAGCGCATCGATCGGCTCAACCACCGCGCCCAGCTGGCCACGGGTGACCTTGCCACTCTTCTTGATCTGCTCGACCGCGCTCATCGCCAGGTCGATCGGAATTGCGAAGCTGATGCCCATGTAGCCGCCCGAGGCGGAGGAGAATATCTGCGAGTTGATACCGACCACTTCGCCACGGGTGTTCAGAAGCGGGCCGCCGGAGTTGCCCTGGTTGATCGCCACGTCGGTCTGGATGAACGGCACGTAGCGCTGATCGGCGCCACCGGTGCTGCGGCCAAGCGCGCTGACGATGCCGGCAGTGACCGAGTGGTCGAGGCCGAACGGCGAGCCGATTGCGACAACCCATTGGCCCGGCTTCAGGGTATTGGAATCGCCCACGCGCACGGTGGGCAGGTTCTTGCCGTCGATCTTCAGCAGGGCCACGTCGTACTGCTGGTCGCTGCCCACCACCTTGGCGTTGAATTCGCGGCTGTCACCCAGCTTGACCTTCACCTCGCTGGCGTCGGCCACCACGTGGTAGTTGGTCAGCACGTAGCCGTCGGGCGAAATGATGAAGCCCGAGCCCATGCCGCGGCCCTTGATGCTGGGGCCACCGTCCTGCCCGCCCGGCCCCTGCCCCGGCATCGGGAAGTCAGGCCCGAAGAAGCGACGGAAGAATTCCGGCATGTCATCGTCGCCGCCCATCGGGCCACGCGAGGCCTGGCGGTTGTTGCGCACGATGGTGGTGTCGACGTTGACCACGCCCGGCCCGACCTGTTCTACCAGGCGGGTGAAATCGGGCAGGCCGCTGACCAGCGGCTGCGCCGGCGCGCGCGGGGCTGCCGCAGCGGCAACCTGCGGCTGGGCGGCAGGCGGCGCTGGCTGGGCACAGGCCACCAGCGGCAGGGTCAGGGCGAACAGGCCAATGGCCTGCGTGCGGAGTCGGGGAGTCATCGGACGGCAACCTCCGGGTCGGATGGAAAGATGAATACGGGCCCCGCCGACGGCGGGGCGTGAAAGCGCCCGGCTCAGTCGCGCGGGCGCGGCGGCACCGGCAGGTCATCCTGCAGGCGCGGCTCGAACGGGTAGAACGCGGCACCACCGGCGTGGGCCGGGAAGCTGGCATTGAGCGCGCCACCGGCGGCGGGCGCCAGGCTGGAGCGCGGCCACGGTCGTGCCTGCAGGCCACCAACCTCGCCGAACGGCAGGTTGCGGCTGGCGTTGGCCGGCACGCTCGGGGTCAACGGCGCCTGCGCGGCAGCCACCGCACGCTGCGGTACATCGTCACGCTGCGCGGCACGCGCGGCCTGCTGGCTGCGGGTCGCACTGGCACGGCGGGTGTCCTGGCGGCGGCCGGCAGCGGCCATCGCCACCGCCGGGGCAGCAGCCACGGCCATCGCTGCGGTATCCACCGAGGCTTCGGTGACCGGAGCCGGGTTGCTCGGTGCCGGCGCCAGCTCGGCCTGGCTGGCGATCACCTGCGGCGCCTGCGGCTCGCCCGGCGTGGCTTCCTGCAGCTTCTCGCCGCCCATGAACAGGGCCACTGCAGCCACCGAGGCGGCCAGTGCGGCACCACCTCCCCAGGCCCGCCAGCCGCTACGCCGCACCTGGCGGCGTGGCTCGGCCTGCGGCGCGGGTTCGGCAGCGATGGCGGCGGCCACAGCGGCACCGAAGCCGGCAGGCGCCAGCAGCGAGGCCTGGCCGCGCATCACGTCGCCGAGCAGCTGCCAGCGTTCCTGGCAGCCTGCCAGTTCGGGGTCATGTTCCATGCGGCGCAGCAGGAAGCGCGCCTCATCGGCGCCCAGCTCGCCATCGACCAGGGCCGACAGCTGCTCGCGGTGGCGCTGGTCCAGGCGCTGCCCGGCAGGCGATTGATGGTTCTGCGATTCGTTGAACGGATTACTGGTCATACGCGGCTCTTCTCACGGGTGGCGCTGCCGATGTCCAACAGCGGCCGGAGTTCGGTGTCGATCGCCTCGCGCGCCCGGAAGATCCGTGAACGCACGGTGCCGATCGGGCACCCCATTTTCTGCGCGATTTCGTCGTAACTCAGTCCTTCCACCTCGCGCAGGGTGATCGCCAGCCGGAGTTCTTCCGGCAGCGCGTTGACGGCCTTCATCACCGTCTGTTCCAGCTCCTGGCGCATCAACTCGCGTTCGGGCGTGTCGGTGTCGCGCAGGCGCGTCCCGCTGTCGAACTGTTCGGCGTCGCCGATGTCGATGTCATCGGTCGGCGGGCGGCGATTGTGTGAAGCCAGGTAGTTTTTGGCGGTATTCACGGCGATTCGATGCAACCAGGTTGAGAACTGGGCATCACCACGGAAACTTCCGATCGCGCGGTAGGCACGGATGAAAGTGTCCTGGGCGACGTCCTGACATTCGCTCCAGTCGGCGATGTAGCGACCGACCAGGGCCACGACCCGATGCTGGTACTTGCGCACCAGGACATCGAAGGCGGCACTCTCGCCGTGCTGCACGCGCCGGACCAGTTCCAGATCCAGCTCCTGAGGTGTATCAACATCGGCCATGAGGGGCCGCACTCCTGTCAGCCCAACCGACGTCGGGCAATGAGACTGCCAATCCCGGGAAAAGTTCAGTCGCCGATCACCTGGCGCCGCACCAGCTTTTAACCACCGTTCCGTTAGCGTCCCGGTTCCAGGCTCTGGATCCGGGGGCTGCACCCCCTGCTATTGGGATTTGACGCGGGGGAAACAACCTCTGGATCATAGCCGCTTCTCCATACACAACCGGATGGAACGTCCATGCTCTCAGGCTTCGATGGTCTCCGCTTCAGCCACTGGCTCCCCGAGATCCGCGACGACGGCGTGGTGATCCTCTCCCTGGATCGTCAGGACAGCAGCGTCAACGCAATGTCGCAGGACGTGCTGCTGGAACTGGGCGACCTGCTTGAGCGTATCGCCATGGACCCGCCCAAGGGCGTGGTGATCCAGTCGCTGAAGAAGGCCGGTTTCATCGCCGGTGCCGACCTGAAGGAATTCCAGGAATTCGACCGCCGCGGCACCGTCAACGATGCCATCCGCCGCGGGCAGTCCACCTACCAGAAGCTGGCCGAGCTGCCCTGCCCGACCGTGGCGGCGATCCATGGCCATTGCCTGGGCGGCGGCACCGAGCTGGCGCTGGCCTGCCGCTACCGCGTGGCTTCGAATGACAGTTCGACCCGCATCGGCCTGCCGGAAACCCAGCTGGGCATCTTCCCGGGCTGGGGCGGCAGCGCGCGCCTGCCGCAGCTGGTCGGCGCCCCGGCGGCGATGGACATGATGCTGACCGGCCGCACCCTGTCGGCCTCGGCCGCGCGTGGCATTGGCCTGGTCGACAAGGTGGTGGCACCGGCGGTGGTACTCGACACCGCCGTGGCGCTGGCGCTGTCCGGCACCACCCGCCCGTTCAAGCAGCGCGCGACGGCCTGGGCCACCAACACCTGGCTGGCGCGCACGCTGCTGGCGCCGCAGATGGCCAAGCAGGTGGCACGCAAGGCAAAGAAGGACCAGTACCCCGCGCCATACGCGCTGATCAGCACCTGGCAGCGCAGCGGCGGCAAGCCGGTGCAGGCACGCCTGGATGCCGAACGTCGCGCCGTGGTGAAACTGGCCAGCACCCCCACCGCGCGCAACCTGATCCGCATCTTCTTCCTTACCGAGCGGCTGAAGGGCCTGGGTGGTGGTGATTCGGGCATCCGCCACGTGCACGTGGTCGGTGCCGGCGTGATGGGCGGCGACATTGCTGCATGGGCCGCCTACAAGGGATTCGAGGTCACCCTGCAGGACCGTGAGCAGCGTTTCATCGACCCGGCAATGGAACGCGCACAGGCGCTGTTCGCCAAGAAAGTGCGCGACGAAAGCAAGCGCCCAGCGGTGGCCGCACGCCTGCGGGCTGATCTGGAAGGCAACGGCGTGGCCGAGGCCGACCTGGTGATCGAAGCGATCATCGAGAACCCGGAAGCCAAGCGTGCGCTGTACCAGACGCTGGAACCGAAGATGAAGCAGGACGCGCTGCTGACCACCAATACTTCGTCGATTCCGCTGCTGGAGCTGCGCGACCACATCCAGCGCCCGGCGCAGTTCGCCGGCCTGCACTACTTCAACCCGGTGGCGCAGATGCCGCTGGTGGAAATCATCCACCACGACGGCATGGCGCCTGAGACCGAGCGTCGCCTGGCCGCGTTCTGCAAGGCACTGGGCAAGTTCCCGGTGCCGGTGGCCGGCAGCCCGGGCTTCCTGGTCAACCGCGTGCTGTTCCCGTACATGCTGGAAGCCGCCACCGCCTATGCCGAAGGCATCCCGGGCCCGGTGATCGACAAGGCCGCAGTGAAGTTCGGCATGCCGATGGGCCCGATCGAACTGATCGACACCGTGGGCCTGGACGTGGCCGCTGGCGTTGGCCGCGAACTGGCGCCGTTCCTGGGCCTGCAGATTCCGGCCGCGCTGCAGACGGTGGAACCGGACAAGCGCGGCAAGAAGGATGGCCAGGGCATCTACACCTGGGAGAACGGCAAGCCGAAAAAGCCGGACGTGGCCAGCGATTACCAGGCACCGGCCGATCTGGAGGACCGCCTGATCCTGCCGTTGTTGAACGAAGCCGTGGCTTGCCTGCACGAAGGCGTGGTGGCTGATGCGGACCTGCTGGATGCCGGCGTGATCTTCGGCACCGGCTTCGCACCGTTCCGTGGCGGTCCGATCCAGCACATCCGCGCGGAGGGTGCCGACGCGATCGTCGAGCGGCTGAAGGCACTGCAGCAGCGCCACGGCGACCGTTTCGCCCCGCGCCCGGGCTGGGACAACCCCGCCCTGCGCGAACCGGTGGTGTGAGTTGATCGGCCGGGCCTGCGGCCCGGCACCTGCAGAGGCAACAGCAACAGCAACAGCAACAGCAGCAGCCAAAGCCAGAGCCGGAGCAACAGCCGGCTCTGGCTTTTCTGTTTGTTGGGCGGGGTGGTGTGGGCTTGCAGGACACGCCGTAAACCCGTCCATGGGGGCTCGATGGCGCCATCCATGGCGCCAACGGTCCTGC